>CAYGST010000322.1:0-5933 GCA_964352415.1 uncultured Planctomycetaceae bacterium
ACTGGCCGGAGCGGCGGTAGTGGGAGGTGCGCGGCGGCCAGTCGAGGCCCTAGAGGCCGCGCGTGTAGGTCTGGAAGCCCGCGACGTAGGCGCTGCCGATGCCCGCGATCATCGGATCGCTCGAGGGCTCCTCGGCGACTCCGTCCGACTCCGCGCCGCGGTAGCGCGTATCGAGCCGACCGACGGCGAAGCCGCGCTCGCGCAGGAGCTCCTTGCGGAAGCGCGAGGCGCTGACGCGCAGGTTGGCGCGTTGCCAGTAGGACTTGGAGAGGCCGGTGTAGGCGGCGAGCTTGGCGACGACGGCGTCGCGCTCGCCGTCCTCGAGGCCTTCGCCGGCGAAGAGCGCGGTGAGGTAGGGGCCTCCGGCGTACTCCGAGACCTCTGCCAGCCACTCGAGGCGGTCGCGGCCGCCGAGCTCGACGGCGCCGTGGTACTCGGCCGTGGCCGCGAAGGTCGGCAGCGACGTGACGTAGGTGAGGTCGTCCTCGCGGCCGTCCACGAACTGGATGTCGAAGGCCGGGGAGACGAAGATCAGGCCGTTGATCGCGATCGAGGCGCGCGATTGCTTGAGTACACGCGCGAGCAGCGCGCCGCGCACGCCGCCGTAGCTCTCGCCGAGCACGTACTTGGGCGAGGCCCAGCGGTTGTGGCGCGAGAGCCACTCCTGGATGAAGCGCGTGACCGACAGCACGTCCTCGTCGACGCCCCAGAAGTCCTCGTCCGCGGAATCGCCCACCGCGTGGCTGTAGCCGGTGCCGATCGGGTCGACGAAGACGAGGTCCGAGTGCGACAGCAGGGAGTGGGGGTTGTCGATCAGCGGGTACGGCGGCGCGCCCGCGTTCTCGGCGTTGCTCGGGACCTGCACGAGCTTCGGCCCGAGCAGCCCCATGTGCAGCCAGACGGAGGACGATCCCGGGCCGCCGTTGAAGGCGAAGGTCACCGGGCGCAGCGACTCGTCGCCACCGCGCTTGACGTAGCTGAACGCGGTGAAGTGGGCCGTGACGTCGCCCTCGTCGTCGCGGATCGCGTAGTCCGAGACCTGCGCCGTGTACTCGATCTCTCCACCGGGCAGCGCGAGCTTGCCGACGCGCGCGTGCGTGGCGAGCTCCGGAACCTCGGTGGGCTGGGGCGACGTCTCGGCGTCCTGGGCGAGCGCAGGTACGGCGAAGGCGAGGGACAGGGCGATCGAGTGCAGCATGGTGGAATCCTCGGGTGGTCTCGGATGACGGGCGCGCGAGGGTACCGCATGGGCCGCTCCCGATGGCTAGAATCGAGGACCTTCCCCCTGTGCCGAACGCAGCCTTCACAGGCTCGGCGTGCACGCGCCGCCGGACCCCGCCCGCACCCGCTTCGTGACGATTCCCATGCAGCTTCGCCTCGCCCTCTGCGGCGCGCTCGTGCTCCTCGCCGGCTGTTCGACGACGATCACCCGCGAGTCGATCCGCGACTCGGGCGCGTCGCCCGAGGACATCTCGCGCGCGACCGATCTGTTCGAGGACGCCGTCGACCTCGCGAACGAGTTTCTCGTCTCGGACGCCTGCCGAACGTTGCCGCACGGACGCTACCACTGGGGGCCCGACGGGAGCCTGATGTTCCTCGACGGCAAGAGAGTCTGGCCCATCGTCGTGCGCAACAGCTTCACGGGGAACATCGTGACCTGGAGCGGCTTCCGCGCGCAGGAGCGCGACGATGGCTTCGCCGTGGGCTCGCGCCCGCCGAAGGACCACCCCGCGATCGACAATTCGATGTTCAGGGAGGCCCGCGGAGACTGGCAGAGCGTCGACTCCGTCGCGCGCCTGATCCTGCACGAGACCACGCACACCTGGTGGGGTCACGGGACGGTCGGCTACTGGAACACCTTGCTGTACTACGGCGAGGTGATCTTCACGTGGCGTACGAACAATCACAGCGCCGAGCGCCGCCCGCACGGCATCGACCACGAGTTCTACTGGTGGCGTGAACGTGCACGCGCAGTGGCCGACGGGGACGACGACATGTTGGCGGGAGTGGACCGCTTCCTCGAGGAGCACTACTCGAAGCAGCAGAAGAACTGCCGCCACGGATTGAAGTGACCATGCAGACGCGCAAGCTCGGGAACTCGGACCTCGCGATCACGCCCATCGGACTCGGCACTTGGGCCATCGGCGGCGACGGCCCGACGAGCTGGGGGCCGCAGAAGGACAAGGACTCGATCGCCGCGATTCGCCGCGCGGTCGAGCTCGGCATCAACTGGATCGACACCGCGCCCGTGTACGGCCTCGGCCATGCGGAGCAGGTCGTGGCGAAGGCGCTGAAGGGCATGGGCGCCGCTGAGCGCCCGCTCGTGTTCACCAAGTGCAGCCTCGTCTGGGATCGCAAGCGTCAGGTCTCGCACTGCCTGAAGCCGCAGACGATCCGCGACGAGATCGAGCAGAGCCTGAAGCGCCTGAAGGTCGACGTCCTGGACCTCGTCCAGATCCACTGGCCGTCGCTACCGAAGGGCGCGCCGTCGCCCGACATCGAGGAGGCCTGGGAGACGCTGGACTCGCTCGTGCACCAGGGCAAGATCCGTCACCTCGGCGTCTCGAACTTCAACGAGTCGCAGCTGCGGCGCATCGGCGCGATCGAGCCGGTGACGTCGAACCAGCCGCCGTACTCGATGTTGATGCGCGAGGTGGAGGAGGACCCGCTGCCGTACTGCAAGGAGGCGGGGATCGGCGTGATCGTCTACTCGCCGATGCACAGCGGGCTCCTCACCGACAAGACGACGCGCGCCTGGGTGGAGAGCCTCCCGAAGGACGACTGGCGCAAGACGAAGTGCCTCGCCTCCCGCGACCCGCTGCTCGGCGACGTGCTCGAGCTCGTCGAGCTGCTGCGCGCGATCGGCGCCCGCCACGGGCGCACGGTCTGTGAGGTCGCCGTCGCCTGGACGCTCGCGAACCCCGCGGTCACCGGCGCGATCGTCGGCGCGCGCCGCCCCGAGCAGCTCGACGGCTTCCTCGGCGCGCTGGAGTTCCGGCTCGCGGAGGATGAGCTGGCCGAGATCCGAGCGAAGCTCCCGGAGTCGGTGGAGCTGTTCGGGTAGGGCCCTCGATCCTCGGAGCCGGCGACGCCTGGAGCGGACTCGCCGGCTCAGTGCTCCTCTTGTGCGTGCTCGATGGCGCTGCGCACGAGTTCGGCGATGTGAGCGTCGTTCAAGGAGTAGAGATGGTTGCGACCTTCCTTCCTGCGCCGCACGAGGCGAGCGGCGCGAAGGACGCGCAGCCTTTGTGAGGTTGCCGAGAGGCTGTCCTTCTCGGCGAGCTCCGAAACGGCCTTCTCACCGTCCGAGAGCAGCAGCAGGAGTCGCAGCCTCGAAGGCTCTCCCGCTGCACGGAGGAACTCGGCCGCCCGCTCGAGCACGACCTGGCTCACGCGGCGCTGGCTTGCTCGCTCATCGAGAGAGGCGTGATCTTCGGGTTCGTCCATCCGGATCGGGTTCGGCCGTCGGCGTGCGCAGCTCACCGGGCTCGGCTTGCCTGCAGGCGATTGCGCACTTGCGCAAGTGAAGGAGGCGTCGTGGCGAGGGGCGCCGACGAGTGGGGGGTGCGATGAACTCTCGATCGTTCAAGTGTGACATCGAAGCAGCACTAGGGAGCCAATGCCGCCTTGACGGTGTTGGTTCCCACGCATACGGTTCTTCATCGTGAGTCTTCGAAGCCTGCGGTCCACCGAAGCCCGACAGCGGCAGCTGTCGATGTGGCTCCTGATCCTGTTCCTGGCAGGGCAGGTGTTCGCTGGTGCACACCGTTCCTTCGTTCGGCACCACGTTTGCGAGCACGATGGACAGCTCGCGCACGGAGAGCACGACCACGGTTCCCACGCTGGCCATTCGGCGGCGCGGGCTCAGTCGAGTCCTGAGGAAGCCACGAGCGAGCCCGCCGCGTTTGGATCCGACTCCCAGCGGCGGCTCCGAGCGTCGGAGACTGAGGTCGCTGGTGCGGGGCCCTTCGTGGTCCCGAGCGACGACCGCGTCGCCCACGACGATCACTGCTCGGTGCTTCAGTCGAGCGAAGTCCGTCGCGGCGAGCAGACACGCTGCTACAGGGTGGCCCTTCAAGCTCGTGCACCGAGCGGGCTCACGACTCTCCATCCCCAGGTACTGGGCAGCTGCATCGACGTCGTGATGATCGCGCCGAAGCAGTCACCGCCGTTCGCGGTCTGAGTTGCGCTCCCGATCGCGTCTCCCCGTAGGGGTCGAGCCGCGCGGGGGACCGGACGGGTCTCGCCCGTCCGAAGTCGGCCTTCGCGCCGACGGCTCGGCTGTGTGGTTCTCGTTTCGAGGGCCGCGCTCACTTCGCGAACCCCGTACTGACTCTCTCCCCCATGTCTCGAACTCTCGACCTGGGTCGACGCTCCGCTCGTTCGGAGCCTTCGTCCCAACTTCGCCCTGCAAGGGGCTTCGACTCCGCGGAGTCCTTCGCGCAGCTCGTCGAGCCGCACCTTCCGCAGCTCCATCGCACGGCCCAGCGATTCCTCATGAGCGAGGACCGGGCCATGGACGTGGTCCAGGAAACGCTCCTGCGCATCTGGGTCCGCGGCTGGCTGCCCCCCGAGCCCGCGGCGGCGCTGACGAGTCTTGTCCGGCGCTCGTGCCTGCATCAGCTGCGGTGTGACTCGCGGCGCTCCACCCGGGAGCGCGTCTTCGCGCAGGAACGCGCCGAACCGTGCTGCTCGGAGGATCCGCGCGCGGTGCTCGAGCGGGGCGAGAACTCGGCAATGATCCAGGCTGCCGTTCAGCGCGTCGCCCACGACTACCGGGTGGTCTTCGAGCTGTACGAGTTCGAAGGGGAGAGCTACGAAGAGATCGGCACGCGGCTCGGAATGCCGGTCGGGACCGTCAGGTCTCGCTTGAGCCGCGCGCGCCGGTTGCTCCGCACCGAGCTCGAGCGACAGGGGTGGGCGGCATGACCAGCCCCCGCGCTCTCGGGCTCGCCGCCCTCTGCCTCGCCGGATCGGCGGGGCTCGCCCACGCGACCGCGCAGGCCTCTTCCGGCGACGGAAGCGCGCTCACCGAGACCGAGACGGAGCAGCGCGAGGTGCGGCTCCTGGAGGCGACCCACGAGCGCCTCGTCTTCAATCGAGACGTGCTCCGCTTCGCGGTGGGTCGCAGCGAGCGCGTCAGCGTCGAGATCCTCGACAATCGCCAGCTGCTCCTGCTCGGACTGACGAACGGCCGCACCAGCGTCTTCGTGTGGTTCGCCGACGGGACGACGCTCTCGTTGCTCGTCAGCGTCGAGCCGGACCTCTCGCTCCTGCGCGAGGCGCTGCTCGATGTCCACCCCTCGCTCACCATCGAGCTCGCGCCCGACCGTCGGGCGTTCCTCCTGCGCGGTCTCGTCCAGGACGTCACGCAGCGCGACGCCGCGGAGCAGATCGCCCGCGGCTACCTGGGCTCGGAGCGCTCGGGGGACAGATTGGACGCGCCGCTCCTGGTCAACGCGCAGGAAGGTGAAGCTGCCGCGCTCCCGCGCGTCGCCGAGGAGGACGAGCCAGGGCGCGCCTCCGTTCTCAACCTCGTCCGGCTCGTGTCGCTCCCGCCGTCGTTGGATCTGCGGATCGAGGAGGCGCTCGAACCGCTCACGAACGGGACGGTCACCGTGCGGCGCATCCTCGCGGGGGACCTCCCCAGCGACCAGGAAGACCTCTTCGTCCTCGAGGGTTCGGTGCCCGACCAGGTGACGCTCTCGCGCATCCTGTTCCTGGCGGCGAACACGATCGGGGGACCCGCAGGCCGAGGCGGACAGGATCTGCGTGTCTTGACCGACGAGGCCGGAGGGCTGGCGCAGGCGCGTCGGGTCTTCGGAGCCGGCGTCGGTGGTGGCGGCGGCAACCAGTTCTCGACTCCGCTGATCGGCAACGTCGTCGGCGGTGGCGGAGCAGGTGGTGGTGGGGGCGCCGGCGGTCAGCAGGGC
>CAYGST010000323.1:0-5925 GCA_964352415.1 uncultured Planctomycetaceae bacterium
CCCGCCGCCTTCATCGCCTGCATCAATTCGAGGCTGAGGCAGTCGACGCGCGTCGTCGCGAGCCACTGGAAGCGCAGCCCGCGCTGCTGGATCTTCTCGCACAGCTCGAAGATGCGCTTCTTGTTCAGCGTGAACGTGTCGTCCTGGAAGATGAAGCCACGGATGCCCCAGCGGTCGATGATCTCCTCGATCTCGTCGAGCATGTAGTCCGGCGAATGCATGCGCGTCTGCCGGCTGAACCAGTCGCGCGTGCAGAACGTGCAGCGCGCCGGGCAGCCGCGCGAGGTGAGCAGCGTCGTGCAGCCGTGCATCGTCGAGGGCATGCGCGTGCCGTAGCGCTTCATCGGCAGGAGGTGTCGCGCGGGACGCGGCAGCGCGTCGAGCGTCTCGACGTTGCCGCGCGGCGGGCCGGCGACGACCTCGCCCTTCTCGCGCCAGAAGAGGCCGGCGATGCCGCGCGGGTCCTCGCGCGCCTCGAGCCGCTGCACGAGCTCGAGCAGGGTCTCCTCGCCCTCACCGTTCACGACGTAGTCGATGGCGGGCACGTGCCGCAGCGTGTCCTCGGCCGCGACGGAGACGTGCGGGCCGCCGGTGACGATCGGCACCTGCGCGCCGAGCGTGTCGCGCACGAGCTGCGCGGTGCGGAAGGCCTCGTAGCGCGTCGGCGAGTAGACGCTGATCCCGACGAGGTCCGGCGCGAACTGGCGCAGGAGCTTCGCCAGCTGCGGCCCGCGCGTCCCGAGCACGAGCGCGTCCTCGATGCGCACCTCGTGTCCGTGCTGCTCCAGAACGGCGGCGCAGTAGGCCAGTCCGAGCGGCGGCCGGAAGTTCTCCGCGTAGGAGAGCTCGTGGTGCATGCGCTCCACGAACGGGTTGATCAGGAGGACCTTCATGCGAGCGAAGGGTCGTGGCCGGCGCGCGCCAGCGCCGGCCGGTGGCGAGGACCGGGGCGAGCCGCCGCGATCGGGCGACCCGGGATTCCCAGTAGAGCCGGACCACGATGTCCGCGATAGATCCCGCCGGCGCGGTCCCGGCGCCGGGCGTAGTCGTCCGGCTCCCGCGGGGTATCCTCAGCCGGCCCATGCTCGCTCTCGCCTCCTCAGCCGTTCGCCGCGCGCGGCCCCTCGTTGCCGCCGCCCTCTTGGGGTTCGCCCCAGCCCTCGCGGGCGGTCCTGGGGCCCCCACGACCTCTGCCCTTCTGGCCCCCTCGGCCCGGACAGCGCCGGAGTCCGTGGCGCGTCTGCTCGGCGACCTGGCCCGCTGGAATCGCCGCGGCATGCAGGTCGACCCCGAGCGGCTCGACAAATGCGGCATCCTTCTTCTGGACCTCGATCGGGCCTGGACTCCCCTCCATCCGGAGGCGGAGGCGATTCAGGTCGGCCTGCTCGACTTCCTGGGACGTTGCAACCGGGTCGCCAACGACGCCGCGCAGCTGGCCGGGCCCCCGCCGGCTGCCAGCTTCGCCCTGATCACGGAGCCCGAGCTGCGGCGCCGCGCGCGGGAGATCCTGCGGCGACGGCTGCCCGGCTCGCGCCGCGCCCTGACGCTCGGGATTCTGATGGGCCGGGAGGACGGCGAGCCGCACCCGCTGGACCGCCGCATCGCCGCCTGCGAGGTCCTGGCCCTCGATTCCGCCCAGGAGGCCACCCTGGCGCTGCTCTCCACGACGCGGCCGGCCCCCCCCGAGACCCGGGTGCCCCCCGAGCTGCTCAACGCGGCCGTCGCCTCCCTGGCCGGGAGGACCGTCGAGGGGGTCCACCTTCGCCTCATCGACCTCCTCGCGAAGTCCGAGACGCGCCCGACAGGGCTCTGGAAGTCCGGTGTGGAGCGGCACTTCGGTTCGATCGCGCTCACACCCAAGGAGGGCCGCAGCGTCGCCGCCGTGGCCGCCCACGTGCGCCCCGCCCTGCTCGCGGAGGATTGGCGCACGGCCTCGCGCGGGATCGGGGTCGGTCGCTGCCTGCCCCACTCGACCGTCTTTCCGGGGCTGATCGAGTCCCTGCGGACCTGGATCGAGCGCGGGGAGGCCGGGGACACGGCCGTCCTGCGGATCCAGGGCGAGCTGGTCGCGGAGCTCGAGCGGCGCAGCGGGCGCACCTACGGGGCCCACCCCGAACGCTGGCAGACGCTGCTGGAGGCCTGGCGACGTGGGGAGACGCCCCTGGTCGGCGAGGGCCAGGGCCCGATCCGGACCACCGTGGGCGGCTTCTTCGGGCTGCGGCCGACGACGGACCGCGTGACCTTCGTCCTGGACTGCTCCGGATCGATGGAGGCGCGCTTCGGGGACGAGACCGGACACACGCGTCTCGAGGAGGCCGCGGACCAGATGGCGGCCTTCGTGGGCCAGCTGGGTCCCGGAGCCCGCTTCAACGTCGTCGCGTTCAGCGACGGCGCCCAGCGCTGGCGCGACCGGCTGGCGGAGGTCGACGAGGACAGCGTGCGCGCGGCGACGCGCTTCGTGCTGCGCGCGGGGCCGGACGGCGGAACGCGACTGCGGGCCGGCGTGCGCCTCGCGATGCACGTGGATGCGGGCGGTGTCATCGACCTCTCGGAGCTGGAAGCGGACACCGTCATCGTCCTCTGCGACGGCGGGACGGTGGAGGGTCCGCGCTGGGTCGAACCGTTCCTGCGGGCCGTCAACGACGAAGCGCGAGTCGTGTTCCACGCGGTCCAGCTCGGAACCGGCGGCGACGGCACGCTCGAGGCGCTGTGCAACGCGACCGGCGGCGACTTCCTGCGCGTGGACGGCTGAGCGCGGGCTCGCCGCGCGTCGCCGTGGATTCGGGCGTCGCAAGACGGCAATCGGCCTTCCCGCCGCACCTGGGCGCCGCTACCATGCCGCGCCATGCTGTCCGAATACGTCCCGATTCTGATCCTCTTCGGCGTCGTCCTCGCCTTCGTGGTCGCCGCCCTCTTGGTCAGCGACCTGGCCGGTCGCAAGCGCTCCAACCTCGAGAAGGAGAGCGCCTACGAGTGCGGCATGGACGCGGTCGGTAATGCGCGGGTGCGGATCTCGATCCACTACTACCTGGTCGCGGTCCTTTTCATCCTGTTCGACGTCGAGGCGCTGTTCCTCGTGCTCTGGGCAGTGAACGCGAAGACATTCACCGCTGCCGGCATCGGCGGGCTCGTCTTCGCCGAAATCGTAGCGTTCGTCGTCGTGCTCGGCCTGACGCTGGCCTACGTCTGGCGCAAAGGAGGACTGGAATGGGATCGCTAGAATCCGTGCAAGGCGCGCTGGAGAACGAGGGCTTCCTGGCCACTCGTCTCGACGCGTTCGTGAACTGGGGGCGCAAGAACAGCCTGTGGCCGATGCCGCTCGGCCTGTCCTGCTGCGGCATCGAGATGATGGCCCTCGTCGGGCCGCGCTACGACATCGCGCGCTTCGGCGCCGAGGCGATGCGCTTCTCCCCGCGCCAGGCCGACCTGATGATCGTCGCCGGCACGCTGACGTGGAAGATGGCCGAGGTCGCGCGCACGATCTACGACCAGATGCCGGACCCGAAGTGGGTCATCTCGATGGGCGTCTGCTCGTCGACCGGCGGCATGTACGACAGCTACTCCGTCGTGCAGGGCGTGGACTCGATCCTGCCCGTCGACGTCTACGTGCCCGGCTGCCCGCCGCGCCCCGACGCCGTGCTCGACGGCCTGATGAAGCTGCAGAAGAAGATCGAGCTCGAGCGTCCCGTGCAGGCCCTGTTCAAGGACCGCACCGCCAACAACGAGTGGCTCGAGGGCCACGGCAAGATCCAAAAGCAGCCGAACGACTCCGTGCCGCAGTACGACCCGAGCGTCGGCGTCGCCTCGGACGAGGAGAACGGATGAGCAGCTCCCTGGAAGCGACGCGCGAGCGCCTCGCCCCGGTCCTCTCCGGCCTGGAGTACGCGGAAGAGGAGAGCCGCGACGGCATGCTGACGCTGCGCGCGCCCCAGGACGGCGTGCGCGCGCTGCTCGGCGCGCTGAACGCGAAGGGCGGCTTCGAGCTGTGCACGATCGTGACCGCGGTCGACCACGACGAGGTGCCCACTCCGCGGCCCCAGGACACCGGCGGAGCGCGCTTCGAGGTCCTCTGGCAGCTGCAGTCGATCACCTCGAACGACCGCGTGCGCGTGAAGTGCTGGCTCGCGGGCGAGGAGCCCGGCGAGGCCGGCTTCAGCGCGCCGAGCGTCATGGACCTGTGGCCCGGCGCCGCCTACTTCGAGCGCGAGTGCTTCGACATGTTCGGCATCGGCTTCGACGGTCACGAAGGGCTGAAGCGGCTGATGATGCCCGACGCCTACGAGCACTACCCGCTGCGCAAGGAGTTCCCCCACGGCGGTATCGAGCCCGACCGGCTCTACAAGGCCTGGGACAAGCAGCGCCGCGAACCCTCCGGAGGCACGGCATGACGGTCGAGAAGGAGATCTTCGAGTACCGCGCCGGCGCGATGGGCGAGCTCGATCCGGACGACCCGCTGTCCGGCCAGCTCGTCGAGCTGAACGTCGGCCCCTCGCACCCGGCCACCCACGGCGTGCTGCGCCTGAAGGTGATGGCGGACGGCGAGATCATGCGCGAGGTCGAGCCGGTCGTCGGCTACCTGCACCGCGGCAAGGAGAAGACCTGCGAGAGCCTCGGCTGGCGCAAGTTCTTCGTGCACACCGATCGCCTCGACTACCTGCAGCCGCTGCTCAACAACTGCGGCTACGCGCTGGCGCTCGAGAAGCTGGCGCACCTCGAGGTCCCCGAGCGAGCGCAGATCATCCGCGTACTGCTGATGGAGACCAGCCGGATCATGTCGCACCTGATCGCGATCGGCGTGTCGGCGATGGATCTCGGCGCGATCTCGATGTTCTTCTTCACGTTCGACCAGCGCGAGAAGGCCTACGACCTGATCGACGGCTACACCGGCCACCGGATGAACAACACGTACATCCGCATGGGCGGCGTGTACGCGGACATCGAGCCGGAGCTGGAAGAGCAGTGGGCCGGCTACTTCGAGCAGTTCCTGGCCGACATCGACCAGTGGGAGGAGCTCCTCACCGGCAACCGCATCTGGTACGAGCGCAACCGCGGCATCGCGGCGATGACGCGCGAGCAGGCGCTCGCCTGGGGCATGACCGGCCCGAATCTGCGCGGCAGCGGCGTCGAGTACGACCTCCGCAAGGCCGAGCCGTACTCCGGCTACGAGGAGTACGACTTCGAAGTGGCGGTGGGCACGCTGGGCGACGCCTACGACCGCTACCTCGTCCGCATCGAGGAGCTGCGCCAGTCGGCGCGCATCTGCAAGCAGGCCCTCGCCCGGCTCAAGGACACGCGCGGCGGTGAGTTCCTCGCGGAGGATCGCCGCTACGTGCTCCCCCCCCACGGCGACGTCCAGTCGTCGATGGAGGAGCTGATCCACCAGTTCAAGATCGTGACCGACATGCGCCTGCCGCGCGGCGAGGCTTACATGGGCGTCGAGTCCAGCAAGGGCGAGCTCGGCTTCTACATCGCTTCCGATGGCACGGCGAAGCCGCTGCGCTGTCACATGCGCGCGCCGAGCCTCCTGAACATCCAAGTCCTCCCGCTGCTCACCGAAGGGCAGCTGCTCTCCGACATGGTCGCCGCGATCGGAAGCGCCGACTTCGTGATGGGCGAGTGTGATCGCTGATGACGCTACCTGAGTCCCTGATCGCCGAGTTCGACGAGCTCGTGGCGAAGTACCCCGAGCGCCGCGCCGGCCTGATCCCCGCGCTGCACCGCTGCCAGGAAGACCTCGGCGGCTGGCTGTCGCCCGAGATCCTGGAGGCCGTGGCCGAGTACTTCGCGATGGAGCCCGTCGAGGTCTACGGCGTCGCGTCCTTCTACCCGATGTTCAAGCTGCGTCCCCAGGGCAAGCACGTCATCGGCATCTGCGAGAACATCTCCTGCGACCTGCGCGGCGCGCAGGACGTCGTCGCGCACGTC
>CAYGST010000324.1:0-5910 GCA_964352415.1 uncultured Planctomycetaceae bacterium
CGTCGAGCTCGCCCGCCACCTCGCCCCGCGCGTCCCCCGGCGCGAGGGCGACGAGTCCGTCCAGGCCCAGCTCCTCCGACGCGCCGCCGAGCACCAACGAGAGCGCGACGGCCAGCACCACGCCGAGGCCGACGAGAACGACCGCGGGGGCCGCGAGGAGGCGGCCACCGCGGCTCACCGCGCGGGTTCGGGCTGTGGTCCGTCTCAAAGGTCCGTGTCGTTCTGGATGAGCTGCGTGGACTCGGTCGGCTCCCAGGCGGCGACCGAACGGGCGAAGCCCGGGAAGGTTCCGTAGCAGTCGCCCTCGAGGTTGAAGACCTGGATGCGCGCGCCCTCGCCGTCGATCACGACGACGCGCGTGTGGCGATCGTCCTCGCCCGGCGCGACGGCGACGTCGTTCGGTTCGATGAGGGCGCCCTCCTGCGCTCCGTGGCCCGCGAGCATGGAGAGCAGCCGGCCACGGGCATCGAGCAAGAGCAGCGCGCTCGCCGCGCCGCCCTGCGCAACCACCAGGCGTCCGTCGGGCAGCGGCTGGATCGCGTTGGGACGGAAGCGCGCGCCCGCTGACGGCTGGACGCGGAATTCGAAGTGGTAGTCGAGGTCGCGGAAGACCTGCACGCGCCCCGCTTCGCGCTCGCAGACCCAGGCGAAGCGCTCCCGCCAGGCGATGCCGCGAACGTCCTGGAAGGGCACGTCGACGTGGCCGCCCGAGCGCAGGGACTGCGGCGCGCCGCCGCCGAGCGGGAGCAGCTGCACCGCGTGACGTCGCCGGCCGCTGCTCGCGACGAGCAGCTCCTGGGCGTCGTCGCTGCCCCGCGAGACGACGTCGATCGCGCGGCCCAGCACGCCGCGCTTGTCGCGCGCGCGACCCGCGGCGGCCTCGACCCCGGCGACGCGGTCGCCGAACAGCGTGAACGCGAGCAGCCGCTCGCCCACGCCGTCGGCCACCCACAAGCGGTGGTCCTCGTCGATGTCGAGGCCCAGCGCCGAAGCCGCGCGCCCCGACTCTCCGCCGAAGGTGAAGTCGACCTCGAGCTCGCGGCCGTCGAGGTCGAAGCTGCGCACGCGCGCGGTGCGCGCCTCGGTGCCGACGTACAGCACGCCCTTGGAGTACGCGAGGCTGCCGCTCACCTCAGGCCTCCGGCGCCCCGCGGCGCAGGGTGACGACGACGAGCTCGGCCGGCACGCCGATGCGCAGCGGAATCCCGACCACGCCGAGCCCGCGGCTGACGACGAGGGTCGTCGGCCCGTGCTGCACGCGGTCGCCGGGGTGGTGCGGTCCGAGGCGCGGCAGGAACGGCGCGACGATCTGGCCGCCGTGGGTGTGACCGGAGAGCACCAGCGCGCAGCCCTCGCGCGCGAGGCGCGGCGCGCCCGCGGGGTTGTGACAGAGCACGACCTCGACGTCGCCGGGGCGCAGCGCCGCGCGCGCACGCTCGACGTCGATCAGCTTGGCCTCCTCCAGGTCCTCGAGGCCGGTCAGCGCGAGCATCGCGTCGCCGACCTCCAGGCGCGCGCACTCGTCGCGCAGCGTGCGGATGCCGACCTCGGCGAAGCGCTGAGCGATGCGGCCCTCGAGCCGGCCGCGGTAGTCGTGGTTGCCGAAGACCGCGAAGCAGCCGAAGCGCGCCCGCAGCCCCGCGAGGTCGCTGAGCAGCGCGTCAGCGTCCGTGCCGACGTGCGTGATGTAGTCCCCCGTCAGCGCGACGAGGTCGACGTCGAGTTCGTGCACGCGCGCCACGACGTGAGCGAGGTCGCCTTCGCCGAGGAAGGCGCCAGCGTGCAGGTCCGAGAGCTGCGCGAGGACGAAGCCGTCGAGCGCGGCGGGCAGGCCCGGCAGCGCGATCGTCTCGTGTCGTTCCAGGAAGCGACCGGGCGCGAGGTGGCGCCTCTGGTACCGGCGCCGTCCGCCGCAAACGGCGAAGCCGCGTTCGATCCCGCGATAGAGCGCGAGTTCGAGACGCGACTTGCGGCGCCGCACCTGCCGCAGATCGGTCTCGGCAAGGGCGGAGCCAGCCGTCGTGGGCTCACGCGATGCGGACGGGCTCGGGGCGGACATCTCCGCCAGTCTACCGCGTCACGCCCGCGGGCTCAGGGCGCGCGCTGAAACGGCGGCGGAACGAGCAGCTCACGGCCGGGGGCCACGCGGCGCTCGCCCCCGTCGTCGAAGAAGGTCCAAGAGCCGCTCTCGGCCTCGATCGTCAGGCCGCGTTCATCGAGCGTCACGCGACCGCGGCCCTCCTCGATGCGCACGAGTCCGAGCACGCAGACGATGACGAGGTCCCCTTCCACCTTCATGCGACCGACGCGCAGCCGGAAGCGCACGGGGCGCGCCGACTCGACGAGGGCCTCGGTCCGGTCGGCGAGCTGAACGAGGCACTCGCGCGCGTCGATCTCGGCCTTCGAGAAGGGACCGGTCAGGACCCAGCGCCCGGGCAGGACCAGCTGCGGCTGCTTGTCCTCCTGAACGGGACGACCGGAGATCTCGACGGCGCCGAGGTGCGAGACGACCTCGACCTTGGCCGGCGGCTGACCGAAGCCCGCGATCTGCGTCATCAACCAGATGAAGAACGCGGGCATGAGGATCATGCGCAGGCGCCAGTTGCGCGCCTTCTTCGGCGGCGGAGCGTCCTTGCGTCCGAAGTGCGCGGCGTGGGCGGCGCGTCTGCGGCGGTCGAGCTGACGCGCCTCGCGCGCCTCTGCGCCGAGCTGGGCCAGCTGGGCCGTCGTCTGCAGCGTGTCGCGGTAGAGCGACATGCACTCGGCGCAACTCGCGAGGTGCTTGCGCAGCTCGCGCGTCGCGGCGACGCCGAGCTCACCGGCCGCGAAGGCCCGCGTTCGGACGCGAGCCTCGGGGCAGTCGATGGGCGAGTCGGATTGGTCTGCGGCCATGGCGCGGGGCCGGCGCGGCCCCGAACGTCTCTTCGTCCCTTGCCCGCAGACGCTTGAGGCCGCGTCCGGCGGGCCGCTCCGGACACGGATCGGCGAGGCGGGAATGGGACGGAAACGCCCACCACCGCGCCTGGTGCGGGCTCCGGGGCGCTCGCCCCGTTCGGAGGTCGCGCTGCCTCTCTCCGCCTCAGCCGAGCCGCTGTAGCCCGCGCAGGAGCCGCGTCGACGTACGCTCCGGACCGAGCCAGGCGATGACGTCGAAGAGGTCCGGACCGCCCGCCTGGCCGGTGAGCACGCAGCGCAGCGGCTGGAACAGCTGCGGGAACTTCAGGCCGTGCCCGGCGACCCAGTCCTTCGTCTCCTGGCGCAGCTCTTCCGCCGGCGCCCCCGAGGAGATCGACGGCGCGGCCGTCTCGAACCAGCTCTTCAGCGTGGCGACGCAATCCTCGTGCTTGCGGGCGTTCTTCTCGGCCTTCGCGTCCCACTCGAGGTCCTCGTCACCGGCGTACAGGAAGCCGATCGTCGCAGGCATCTCCGAGTAGATGCGCACGCGCTCCTGGCCCATCGCGACGGCGGCCTCGAGCCGCGCGGAGTCGGCGGCGAGTTCGTCCGCGGTCGCGAGGCCGGCCTTCACGAGGTGCGGCCCACAGTGCGCGGCGAGCTCCGCGAGCGACTCCCGCTGGATGTACTGCCCGCTCATCCAGGCGAACTTCTCGAAGTCGAACACCGCGCCGCCCTTGCTGACGCCATCGATGTCGAAGGCCTCGACGAACTGCTCGACCGAGAAGATCTCCGTCTCGCCATCGAGCGCCCAGCCCTGGCGCGCCAGGAAGTTGATCGTCGCGGGCTGGGAGTAGCCGGCCTCGATGTACTCGCCGAGCGAGACGTCGCCGTGGCGCTTGCTGAGCTTCTTGCCGTCCTGACCGAGCATCAGCGGCAGATGCCCGAAGCGCGGCGCCTCGAGGCCGAGGGCCCGGTAGAGCAGCACTTGCTTCGGCGTGTTCGTCATGTGCTCCTCGCCGCGGAACACGTGGCTGATGCGCATGTCCGCGTCGTCGACGACGACGACGAAGTTGTAGGTCGGGTTGCGGTCCTGGCGCACCATGATCCAGTCGTCGACCTCGACGTTCTGGAAGGTGACCGTGCCGCGCACGAGGTCTGCGATGGCCGTCTCGCCCACCGGCACGCGGAAGCGCACCGTGCAGGCCTCACCTGCCTCGGCGCGGCGCGCGGCCTCGGCGGGGTCGATGTCGCGGCACTGGCGGTCGTAGCGAGGCGTCTCCTTGCGCGCCTCCTGCGCCGCGCGCATCTCATCGAGGCGCTCGCGGGTGCAGAAGCAGCGGTAGGCGTGCCCCGCCGCGAGCAGCTCGCCCGCGACCTCGAGGTGCCGCGCGACGCGCTCGGCCTGGTGGTACGGCTCGTACGGACCGCCCACCTCCGGCCCCTCGTCCCAGTCCACACCAAGCCAGCGGAATCCGTCCAGGATCGCCTGCTCCGACTCCCTCGTGGAGCGCTCCTTGTCCGTGTCCTCGACGCGCAGGACGAACGTGCCGCCGTGATGACGGGCGAAGGCCCAGTTGAACAGCGTCGTGCGCGCGAGGCCGAGGTGGATCGAGCCGGTAGGGCTCGGCGCGATGCGGACGCGGATGTCGTCTCGAGAGGTGCCGGACACGGGTCTCTTCGGGGCTGGGGGCGCGGGAGCGAATTCGGGCGGACACCCTACTCCCGGGCCCCTGGGAGAACTAGCTTCCGCCCATGGAAGACAACGCTCGCCCCCCCTTCGAACTGATCCGCAAGGTCCCCAAGGTGCTCCTGCACGAGCACCTCGACGGCGGCCTGCGTCCGGCCACCGTGCTCGAGCTCGCCGCCGCGGTCGGCTACACCGACCTGCCCGAGTCCGACCCCGAGGCCCTCGGCCGCTGGTTCCACGCCGGCGCCGACCGCGGCAGCCTGCCGGAGTACCTCGAAGGCTTCCGCCACACGATCGCGGTCATGCAGACCGCCGAGGCGCTCGAGCGCATCGCCTACGAGTTCATGGAGGACATGGCGGAGGACGGCGTCGTCTACGCCGAGGTGCGCTTCGCGCCGCACTTCCACACCCAGGCGGACCTCGGCCTCGACAGCGTCATGACTGCCGTACTGCGCGGCCTCGAGCGCGGCGAGGAGGACTTCGGCGTGAGCTTCGGACTGATCGTCTGCGGCATGCGCAACGAGTCCGCCGAGCTGTCGGAGGGTCTCGCCGAGTTGGCCGTCGCCTACCGCAACCAGGGCTGCGTCGGCTTCGACCTCGCCGGCGAGGAAGCGGGCCACCCCGCGAACCACCACCTGAAGGCCTTCCAGCTCGCGAAGCGGATGGACTTCAACATCACGATCCACGCGGGCGAGAGCTTCGGCCCGGAGAGCATCTGGCAGGCGCTGCAGTACTGCGGCGCGCACCGCATCGGCCACGGCGTGCGGCTCGTCGAGGACATCGTGATCTACGAGAACCAGGTCATCCGCGTTGGGACGCTCGCGCAGTACGTGCTCGACCACCGCGTCCCGCTCGAGATCTGCCTGTCGAGCAACGTGCACACGGGCGCGGCGCCGTCGCTGAAGGAGCACCCATTCCCGTACTTCTGGGCCAAGGAGTACCGCGTCACGCTCAACACCGACAACCGCCTGATGAGCGCGACGACGATGTCGAAGGAGTACCAGATCGCCGTCGAGCAGTACGGCCTCGGCTTCGACGACCTCGAGAAGCTCTCGATCAACGGGATGAAGTCGGCCTTCGCGCCGTACGAGGAGCGCGTCAAGACGATCTTCGAGCGCATCAAGCCGGGCTTCGCCGCGCTGCGCACGGAGCACGGACTCGCCGCGCCGAAGAACCCCTACTGGGACGGCAACGCCTGATCGCTACCTCGGAACCTGATTGAAAAACGCCGGGTGCCGGGCTCGCCCAGCGCAGGGGGCACCGACGGCCAAGACGTCCGTGCCCCCAGCGCAGGGCGAGCCCCGCCCCCGGCCGTTTTGAATCAGGTT
>CAYGST010000325.1:0-5627 GCA_964352415.1 uncultured Planctomycetaceae bacterium
CCTGAAGTCCCTGCCGGACTTCGAGCCGCAGGGTGAGGACGCTTGGCTGCGCTGGATGGGCACGATCATCGTCAACAAGCTCGCCAGCAAGGTGCGCCACAACCGCGCGCAGAAGCGCGGCGGCGGCCGCGTCGGCATCGGCGGCACCGAGGGCTTCGGACTCATCGGGCAGACGCCGAACGACGAACGCGCCCCGGGCGACGCCGCCTCCCAGAAGGAAGAGCAGGACCGGCTGTACGACGCCCTCGACAAGCTCCCGCCGGAGCGCCGCGACCTGCTGGTCAAGTTCCACATCCGCCAGCTGTCGCTCGCCGAGCTCGCCGAGGAGCTGGACTGCAGCCAGGAGGCGGTGCGTCAGCGCGTACTGCGCGCGGAGCAGGCGCTCGAGTCCGCGGTCAAGAAGCTCGATCAGTGACGGACGCCGGCGACCCGCCCGCAGGCTCCGACGGAGCCGACGACGCCCTCGACGCGATCGCGGAGCGCCTGCTGCAGGACCTGGACTCGGAGGAGGCGTCGCAATCCGTCGCGGGCGGCCTCGAGTGGATCCGCTCGACGCTGCGGCGCGGCGGCAACGAGGGCGACCCGCTGGTGGGCGAGCTCTTCCAGGGCAAGTACCGCATCCTGAGGCGCGTCGGGCGCGGAGGCTTCGGGGCGGTCTACGAAGCGGTCGACGAGCGCGGCGCTCACAACCGCGTCGCGCTGAAGATCCAGCTGCCCGGCTTCGCTCGGAGTCCCGAGCGCCTCGAGAGCTTCCGCGCGGAGGCGATCCGCGTCACGCGGCTCTCGCATCCGAACATCGTCGACTGGAAGAGCTTCGACGAGACGCCCGACGGCGGTAGCTACTTCGTGATGGAGCTCGTCGACGGGCTCCCGCTGTCGGACGTCGTCGAGCGCGATGCTCCGCTCGAGTGGCGTCGCGCGACCGCGCTGCTGCTGCAGATCCTCGCGGCCCTGCGCGCCGCGCACTTCGTCGGCGAGGGCCAGTCGATCCTGCACCTCGACCTGAAGCCCAAGAACATCCTCGTGCTCCCGCCGCGGCGCGGGCGCGAGGAGACCGCGAAGGTGATCGACTTCGGGATCGGTCAGTACCTCGGCGCGGAGACCGAAGCGGTCGCAGCGGAGGGCGAAGTCGTCCCGCCGCCGGTTCCCGCGACGCTCCCCGACGAGCGCTCCAAGCGGCGTTCCGAGGAGCACGGCACACTGACCACCGCGGTCACGGACAGCACCGACTTCGCACGCCGCGCCGCGCGCTTCCCGTTCCAGATCTCGCAGGCCTACACCGCGGAGTACGCCTCGCCCGAGCACTGCGTGCACATCGAGTTCGCCAACGGTCAGGACATCACGCCCGAGGCGTTGGATGGCCGCGCGGACCTCTACTCGGTCGGAGTGATCGCCTACGAGCTCCTCACCGGGCGACTCCCCTACACGAAGCCCGTCCATCGCGCGCAGTGGATCCAGCGCCACCGCGAAGCCCCAGTCGAGCCCTGGGGCGCGGAGGCCGAGGCGCGCGTCCCGCGGACGCTGCGGCGCTTCGTCCTGCGCTGTCTCGAGAAGTCCCCCGCCGCGCGCTTCGGGGACGCGGACGAGGCCTTCGAAGCGCTCGAACGCATCGCGCGTCCCTCCCGGCGCAAGCGCTTCGCCGCGGCCGGCGCGGCGCTGGTGCTCGTCGGCGTCCTGATCGCCAGCCTGTTCACTCCCGAAGGCGGCCGCCTCGACCTAAAGGACTCGGACGGGCTGCCTATCGGAACGCTCCACTTCGGCGCGGGCGGCGAGCCCTGGAGCGCGCGCCTGGAGGTCGCATCGACAGGAGCCGCCCTCGAGGCCGGCGTCCCGCTGCAGCTGGTCAGCGAAGGCAGCGAGGCCCTCGCCGACTGGACCGTGCTGCGCACCAGCGAACGCGAGCTGACGCTCAGCCCCGACGAGGACTTCGCGGCGCTGCGCCCCGGCCGCGAGGCGTTTCCGCGGACGCGCCTCGAGAGCCTCGACGGCACCTGGTCGTCCGACCCCTTCGACCTCGTCTGGCTCGGCGACGGCGCCCTCGCGGGTGAGGCCCGCATCGGTGGAGCGCGGCTCGTCCAGGCTGAGCCCCTGCGGATCGACCCGGAAGGCCTGCCGTTCCACCTGCGACTCAGCGAGCTGCGCGCCGTGGACTTCGTCACGGGCGCCAGCAAGCTGCGCTGCGCGGGGCGTCGCGTGCCGCTCGAAGCGACGGACGATCCAGCGGGCGGCTGCACGTTGCGCGCCTCGCTGCCCTCGGGCGGCGCCATGGAGGACGGCCTCTCGGACGGAGCCTTCGAGCTCGCGCTGCGGACCTCCCAGCGCTTCGAGGTCCCCTTTCGGGTGGAGTTCGCCAGCTCCGCGCTGCGTGTCGACCCGTTCGCACTGGATGCCCAGCAGCGGCGCACGGCCTGGAACACGGGCAGCGTGTGGCGCGGAGAACCGGTGGAGCTGCTGCTCACCGCCAACCGGCCCGCGCGAGCGCGGAGCACCGCGCTCGCCTTGGACGACCTGGTCTTCGTGCCCTCTGCAGCGCGCGCGTTCGAGGCCCGCCACTCCCTGGCCGAGTGGCTCGGGGAGGAGAGCGCCGCGCCCTGGAACTTCGACCTGACGATCGTGGACGACGTCCTCCACGCGCCGCCGGCCGCAGCCCGCCACCGAGTCCAGCTGGAGCTGCCCGTGCGCGTGATCGAGCGACGCTCCTTCGACGTCGATCTGAGCTCGGCGATCCCGGGACTCCGAACGGAGGACCTCGGCCCGGCGCCCAGGCCGCGCTTCGCAGCGGAGATCGCGACGAACGGGAGCACACCGCTCACCCTCACCGGTCTTGGCGCAGCCGACCTCGAACGCTTCGAGTTCGAGCTCCTGCTCGAGGACGGTCGGACGCGCCGCCTCGAGCTGCCCCGCTCCGGCGAGGCGCTCGATCTTCAGCCGCAGCTCGCGGCCCTCGGCGCGCTCGTCGACGGGCGCTGCACCCTCTCGATTCGGAGCTGGCGCCTCGACGCTCGCGGCTCGCGCGAAGGTGGCGCTCCGAACAGCGAACGCAGCATCGCGCTCGTCGTCGACCGCATGCCGCCCCGTCTCACCGTCCCGCAGGCGCCGCTGCTCGTGACCCCCGACGCGCCGATCCCGCGACTCGAGCTGCCCTATCCGAGCGACGAGGGAGCTGAGGTTCGGCGGCGCTGGCGACTCGTCGAGCCGGGAACGGCGGAGGGCTCCGAGTGGCGCACGCAGCGCGCCACGCCGGGCGAAACAGTGCGCGACGCGGGGCCGTTCCTCGTCATCCCGCTCGACGCGGCACCGCCCGGCGGCGGCGCCTGGCCCGACGGGCTCTACCACCTGGAGATCCAGCCCGTCGACGCGGCGGGAAACAGCGCGCTCGTTCAGCGCGTGTCCCTCGAGATCGCCAAGCGCGGCCCGCGTCTGGTCCCGCTCACGCCGGCGGAGGAGGTGGGCTCCGAGATCGCCGCCTGGGCCGCGCCTGGCGGCGAGCTGCAGTCCATCGCCCTCGAAGCCATCGACGCGAACGGAGTCGACGAGGTGACCTGCAACGTGTTTCGGGCGAACGGCGGGAGCGCAGGCCTCCCCGCCTTCGAGGTCCGCGCCGTCCCGCTGCAGTCTCCGAGCGGCGAGGTGCGCGGACAGTGGACCTGGCGCTTCGAGCCGGAGGATTCGTTCTGGAGCGAGGCCGACGATGTCCTCTTGCGCTTCCGCGCCCGCGACGGACGCGGTCGCGTCTCCGCGCAGCTGCACGGTCCGTTCCGCTTGCCACGCGTTCGCGAGCGCTACCCCGAGCGGCTGGAGTCGCTGCTGCTCGTTCCGGGCAACCACGACGCGGAGTACGTCTACCGCGGACGGTCCAGCGTCGTCGACGAGAACCGCGCCTTCCGGGACGCCGGCCTGCGCGCGCTGTGGGTCGGGCCCGGGCGCGAGCGTCCCGGCGAGACCCAGAGCGCCTGGGCGGTCGCCGTGCCCCGCGGCGAACTCGAGACCTACTACCTCGGCGAGCGAGAGGTGTCCGCGGCCGAGCTCCTCGCCTTCGTGCGCGACCCCGCGGGCTACGTGGAACCGGCGCACTGGCGCGGGGGCGACGTACCGAGTGAGGCGCGCCGCGCCGCGCTCTCCGCCCACCTCGAGCGGCTCCCGGCGGACCGACCGGCGACCGAGGTCTGGCACGCGGAGGCCGAGGCCTACGCGCGCTCCCTGGGTCGACGGCTGCCAACGCTGCTCGAGATCGAGTACGCGGTGCGCGGCGCGGCGCTCTACCGCGCGCGCTCCTGGGACGTCGACGGTTCGAACTCCCACGACCCCGACAGCCCCTGGCATCGACTGCGCGGGCTCTCCAGCGGCGCGGAGTGGACGGCCAGCCCTGCGGTCCTCGACGCCGCGGGTGGAGCGCTGCACGTCGACGCGCCAGAGCTGGCGCCGGACGAACCTGCTGCGGACGCGTACTGGATCGCCGGCGCTCTCGCCGGACACGTTCTGCAGAGCCGCAGCGAGTTGCGCCACGACTTCGCCGCCGTCGACGTGGGCGACGCACGCGGCTGGTCGAATCCGCGGGTCGGCTTTCGGCTCGCGAGCGGCGCGCGCCGAGCCCTCGAGGCCGCTCGCGCGCTCGACGCGGAGGCGGAGGAGTGAGCGTCCGCAGCCTTCCGAGAGCCGCGCGCAGCGCCGTCGCCGCGCTGTGCGCGCTCTCTGCGTCCTGCACGACCTCGCCGCAGCCGAGCCAGTCGCCTCTACCGTTCCACGTCGCGGTCGCTCCCATCGTGCGCGCGCGCGTGGAGGAGACGCAGCGCGATGGCGACCTGCGCCTGGAGCTGAACGCCGAGGACCTCGCGCGACTCGACGCCGCGCTCGTCGCGGAGCTCGGCGAGCGCTGCTTCACGCGCGCGACGGCGCTCGACCCCGTGTCCCAAACTCCGAGCCTGGGTCATGAGCTGTCGGCGCTGCGCGCCGCGCGCGCGACGACGGTCGCCGACCTGCTGCTCACGCTCGAGCTCCGCCACGGAACCGGCATCCACTACAACATCGGCCCCGCGCGCTCCAACTGGCTGCCCTGGTGGCTCCCGGGCCCGTGGTTCTGGTGGCTGCCGGACATCGCCTACGGCGCCGACGCCACGCTGACCGCGCGGGTCTACGACCTGGCGCGGCACGCGCCCGAGGGTGACCAGCCGGCGCTCGAGCTGCGACGCTGGTACTTCGACCACACCAGCTCGCTCAGGGACGTCGAGCTCGACTTCCTCGACCGCGCGGGCGGCGAGTGGGAGCTCTACGCGCTGTCCTTCGTCGCGCCGTCCACGGCGCTCGGACGCACGCGTGAGGGCCTCGAGGTCGACCTGCGCGCCGCGTTCTCCCAGCGGCTGGTGGAGACGCTCTCGGCCGAGCTGCGCAGCCTGCGGCGCGAGCTGGAGCGCAACGAGACCGAACACGTCTTCTACCTCGAGTCGTCACGCACGACCGTCGAGCGCCTCGGACCGGAGCGCGTGCGGGTCCGGCTCAGCCTCGCGCATCGCATCGGCTCCTCGCGCAACCAGCCCTCGGCCCTCGGCATCGGTGGCGGCGGCGACCTGCCCGCGCTGCGGCCGCTCGCGGCGGCCGAGGTCGACGCGGCGTTCCAGGGGCGGACGGGC
>CAYGST010000325.1:5637-5895 GCA_964352415.1 uncultured Planctomycetaceae bacterium
GCGGAGACCACGCTCGTTACACGCTCGAGCGCACGGTCGAGGTCGCGCCCGGGGATCGCACGCTGCGCGTCGTCGTGCGCGCGGGCCGCGCCGCGCCGAGCCGGCGCGAGTACACGCTCGCGCTGCCGGCGCCCGAGTGAGCCCCCGGCGGGGTCCTACTCGATGCGCTCGCCCGACAGCCCGTAGGCGGTCGCGTCGCCGACGCGCGCGCGCACCGACGTTCCGAGCAGCGCCTCGTCCGCGCGCAGACTGATCGGC
>CAYGST010000326.1:0-5480 GCA_964352415.1 uncultured Planctomycetaceae bacterium
CGTACGGGATGGGCACGCGCGCGCGCCGCGCGTTTCGGACCCTGAGTGGAAATCAACCGAACTCGGCGGCGCCCTTCGTCGGTGGAGCGCCTGCTCCGCGGGCGATCCACCGACGAAGGACGACGCCGAGTTCGTTTGATTTCCACTCAGGTTCCGAAACGCGCGGGGGAGCGCCGGGGTAGGGCCTTCGATGACGGCACGCTCGCGCCCGCTGCTCTTCGCGCTGCTGATCGTCGCCGCGGTTCTCGTGGCGGTGCTCGCGCGGGGCGTGTTCGCGCCGGCGCAGGCCGTGAGCGGGTTGGGCCCAGCTGAGGCGCCCCAGGGCGACGAGGTCCTCGACACGCGCTTGCCCGAACCGACGCGCGCCGCGGCGGAGCCCGACTCCATCGCGCGCGCGCCGGCTGCGGCGGAGGAGCCGACCGAGCGACGTCCGCTCGCACCGACGCCGCGCCGCGAGCGTCCGGTCGCGCTCCCCGTGCCGGAGCCCGAGGACGAGCCGGAGCCCGAGCCGCTCGAGGTGGCCGGCGACATCACCGGGCGACTGCTGCGCGAGGTCGACCCGTGGACGGCGGAGACCCTGCCCGACCTCGGCGGGCTCGTCGTCGAGCTCGTGCGCCTCGAGGAGCCGCGCCTCGAGCTACGCGCCGACGTCCAGACGACGCCAGTCGAGGACGGCAGCTTGGAGCTGACCTTCGCCTTCCGCGACGTGCCGATCGGCGAGTACGAGCTCGGCGTGTTCAGCCTCGGCGCGTGGCCATGGGAGCCGCGCAGCCTGCGCATCCGCGCGCCGGCCGCGGGGCTCGTGCTCGTGCGCCAGGACGCCGTCGTCGCGCCACCGCTGGAGTTCGTGGTCCGCGACGCGGAGAGCGGCGAGCTCATCGAGGACTTCGAGGTGCGACACCTGGAGCAGACGGTGTCGGAAGAGAGCGGAGTCTTCATGCACGCGGGCCCGCTCGAGGGCGGCGCCTTTCCGCGCGGGACGGAATTCCGCTGGTCGCTGTGGGCCGACCGCTACCGACCGACGTTCGGCGACGAACGCGCGTTCGAGGACGTCGATGGGCGTCGGGTCGCGCGCGTCGACCTCGAGCGCGGCTGGGCTGCGCGTCTGGTCGTGCTCGGGCGCGAGCCGACGCTGCGCCCGCTGTATCGCGCGAAGGTGAGCGTCGATGGGCGCTTCGTCGGCGTCACCGCGCAGGACGGGAGCCTGGTCGTGCAGCTCGCCGCGCCGCCCGAGCGCCTGGAGGTCGACTACCGCGGCTGGGAGCTGCTCAATGATCCGCTCGATCCGCGCCCGGGAACGACGCCCGAGCTGCGGGGCTTCGTGTATCCGCTGATCGTCGGTCCGCCTGAGTGAGCGGCGATCACTGGATCCGGTGCTCGCCAGTGGGTGGTCACCGGGGGAAAAGCACGGAGTGGCTCCCGGACCACGATGGCGGGCGCCTTACACTCCGCGGATGACTTCGCTCGACCAAGGGGCTCGCTTGACCCTGATCGGCGGGCCGGAACGGGACGCGCGGCGGGACTTCGCCGAGGACGTTCGCGCCGGACTCACGAGCCAGCCGAAGTGGCTTTCGGCGCGGCACCTCTACGACGCGCGCGGCTCCGCGCTCTTCGCCGAGATCTGTGAGCAGCCCGAGTACTATCCAACGCGCACCGAGGGCGCGATCCTGCAGGAAGTCGCGCCGCAGCTCGCGGCGCGCTTCGACCGCGCGCCGCAGCTCGTCGAGCTCGGCAGCGGTAGCGCGGAGAAGACGCGCGCGCTGATCGAGGCGCTCATCGCACGCCACGGCGACCTGACCTACGAGCCGATCGACATCTCACGCTCGGCGCTCGAGCTGTCCGCCGAGGAGCTGCTCGCAGACTATCCCGAGCTGGAGGTCTACGCGGTGGCGGACGAGTACCTGCCGGGGCTGCGCCGGCTCGCGGAGATCCCGGAGCGCTCGGAGTCCGCGCGTCTGGTCGTGTGGCTCGGCTCGAGCATCGGGAACTTCCACCGCGAGGAGGCGGCGCGCTTCCTGACCGTGCTGCGCGGCAGCCTGCGACCCGAGGATCGGCTGCTGGTGGGCTTCGATCGCCGCAAGGGCGCGCCGGAGCTCGAGGCTGCCTACGACGACGCAGCGGGCGTCACCGCCGCCTTCATTCGCAATCTGCTCGACCGGATCGACGGCGAGTTCGGGAGCACGTTCGGCTCGGCGAACTGGGGGTACGAGGCGTACTACGACGAGGACCGCGGCCGCGTCGAGATGACGCTCGAGTGCCCGGACGCGCGGCGCGTCGCGATCCCCGAGCTCGACCTGGACGTGCCGTTCGAAGCGGGGGAGCGGATCCACATGGAGAACTCCTACAAGTACTCCGAAGACGAGATCCGGGCCCTCGCGGACGCGGCTGGCCTGCGCGTGCTCGAGCACTGGACGGACCCGGACGAGCGCTTCTGCGAGGTGCTGTTCGCCCCGCGCTGACGAACTACTGCGCGAAGGCGGCGTCCGCCTTCGTCTTCAGCTCGCCCTTCTCGAACATCTCGAGGACGACGTCGCTGCCGCCAATGAACTCGCCGTTCAGGAAGACCTGCGGCGTGGTCGGCCACTGGCTGAACTCGACGAGCGAGGGGCGGATGTCCGGGTCCTCGAAGATGTTGACCGACTCGAAGGGGTGCCCGAGCATCTCGAGCACGGTGTAGGCGCGCGCGGAGAAGCCGCACTGCGGCTGCTCAGGGGTGCCCTTGGCGAAGACGACGAGCTTGTTGCCGTTGACGATCTCGGAGACGCGTTCTTTGTTCCACATGGTGATCTGGGTTCTGTGTTCCTTGTTCGGTGGTTTCAGTCCGACGACGGGGCCGCGGGCGCGCCGCTACGGCGTCTTGGTCTTGATCTCGAGCGCGTGGATCTCGTTGGTGAGGTAGTCGCCGACGGCCGCGTGGACGAGCTTGTGTTGCTCGATCAGGCTGAGGCCCTCGAACTTCTGCGAGACGACTTGGACTCCGAAGTGATCGGAGGTTCCGGTGAGGTCCACGACGTTCACGTCCCCTTCGGGGAAGTGCTTCGTCAGGAGGTTCTTGACATCAGAGACGGACAGCATCGATTCTGCTCCGGGGTCTGGGCCCCAGGTGGGGAGGGGGGTGAAATCTCCCCCCTACGTTAGGTTTGGGCTCCGAATCGTCAAGACGTCGGGGGGGCAAAGCCTCCCTGGACGTCGAATCGCCCGGCCACTCCTCGCTCCCGAGCCCCACCGCTTCACCATGGACCGTCGTCTGCTCCAGCTCGCCGCCCTCAACGGCTTCCTCGCCGTGGCCCTCGGTGCCTTCGGCGCCCATGGCCTGAAGGGCTTCGTCGAGGGGATGGAGGACGCCGCGCAGCGCCTGGCCTGGTGGGACACCGCCGCGCACTACCACCTGACGCACGCGCTGGCCCTCGGACTCGCGGCCTGGGCGGCAACGCGCGCGCCCGGCCGGCTGGCCACGGCGTGCGCCTGGTGCTTCCAGCTCGGCATCCTGCTGTTCAGCGGCAGCCTCTACGCGATGACGCTCAGTGGCGTGCGCGTGCTCGGGGCGGTGACGCCGTTCGGCGGCGTGCTGCTGCTCGCGGGGTGGGTCTGCGTCGGCCTGTCCGCGCGCGGCTCGAAGGAGGGCGCGTGAGCTCGGCCCGCCGCGGCGGCGCGTTGCGCGCGCTCGTGATCAGCGGGGCGATCGCGTTCGCCGTCGCGTACGGAGGTTGCGTCGCCTACGAGGCCACGTTGCGGACCGAGCTCGACGCGCTGCGCGCGGAGCTCGAGGCGGAGGGCGCTGCGCTGGACATCCAGGAACTCGCCGAGACGTTCGAGCGCGGCGATCCGCGCACGAGGGAGTTCCTCGACACCGGTCCTCATGCTCGGCTCGACGACCAGGGGGGGCGCGCTGCATTCGAAGCGCGCGTCGCCGCCCTTGGACCGCTCGACCTGCGTGGCGAGCTGGAGCAAGCGCAGGCGCGCATCGACGTGGACGAGGGTGCCTTCCCGACCCTCGATCTGCCGATCGCGAATTACATGCAGCTGGTCAACGCGATCACCGGCGAGATCCTCGGCACGGCGATGGCCAGCGTCTCGAAGGGGCAGGAGGAGCGCTTCGCCCTGGCCGTGCGCGTCATCGAGTTGATGCCGGGATACGGGACGCTGCTCACGTATCAGGTGCGTAGCGCTGCGGAGATCGAGCTGTTGAACCAGCTCGAAACCGTGCTCGGGCTCCTGCCGAAGGAGATGGATCTCACGGTGGTCGAGACACACCTCGCCGAGCTGACCCCGCGCGCGCGCCTGGAGCGCGCCTACGAGGGGGAGCGCGCCTACGGTTTCACGCTGCTGGCGCATGGGGGCCAGGAGGTGCTGCCCAATCTCCCGTTCGGGCAGGACCTTCAGCGCCTGCAGCTGGAGCTGAGCTACCTGGAGGCGATGCGCGAGTGCTTCGAGCTGATCCGGTTGGAGTGGCTGGAGTTCCTGCGGCGCACCGACAGCGCGGTCGGCCGGGGGTCGCTCGCTTCGAGCGCCCAGGCGATCCAGGCGCTCGTCCCCCGCACGGAGGACCAGCTCTCCACAGCGCTCGAGCTCGAAGCCCGGCGCGACCTGGCCCTCGCTGCGCTCGTTGCGAGGCGTGACGGACACGCGGGCGCCATCGCCTTCCTGGCGCAGCGCCGCGACCCGTTCACGGGCGCCCCGTACTCGGCCGAGGTCGGAGCGGACGGCTTCCTGCGCCTCGCCTCGGCGGGGCCCGACATGGTGATCGCCAACGGAGAGTGGTCCGCGAGCCGTGAGGACTCGGTCGACGACCCGCGCTGGCTGCTGGCTCCCGAAGCGAGCGGGGAGTGAGCGAGCGCCGGGCCTAGCGCCCCGGGAAGATCGGCAGGTCCGGGAACGGGCTCGTGATCGTCGGCTCGGCCAGCGGCGGGGGCGGCGGGAGCTCGAAGCCAAAGACCTCGCACATGTGCTTCACGAGCAGCACCTCGACCAGCGTCGTCCCGGGCGGCATCTCCGCGTGGTCCGCGAGGCGCGTCATCACGTTCGGGTCGAGGCCGCAGGGCTGGAACGACTGGAACGACGCGAGGTCGGTGTGCACGTTCAGCGCGAGGCCGTGCCAGGTGACCCAGCGGCGCACGGCGACGCCGATCGAGGCCACCTTCTGGTCGCCGATCCACACGCCGGTCAGGCCGTCCTTGCGCGAGCCCGTGACCTCGAACTCGGCCAGCACGCCGATCACGACTTGTTCGAGGTCGCGGAGGTACTGGTGCAGGTCGCGGCGGTCCTCGGGGAGGTGGAGGATCGGGTAGGCGACGGCCTGGCCGGGGCCGTGGTAGGTCGCCTCGCCGCCGCGTTCGACCTCGATGGTCGGGATCGAGCCCTTGGGCTTCTGGTCGTCCGGCGTCCCGCGGCCGATCGTGATGACCTCGGGGTGCTCGCAGAGCAGCAGCGTGTCGCGGGCCTCGCCCTCGCTGAGGCGAGTGTCGTAGCCGAAGAGCTGC
>CAYGST010000326.1:5490-5863 GCA_964352415.1 uncultured Planctomycetaceae bacterium
GCTGGTGGGGGGCGGGCGGCCCGCGGCGGAGCGTGAGGACGGGGGGGGGCTCGCAGAGCAGCCGGGTGGCGGGGTGCGCGCCCGCGACACGCTGCTCGAGCACCTCCTGCTGGAAGGCGTGCGCCTCGGAGTAGTCGACCAGGCCGAGGCGGCGGACGTCGAGCAGGGGGGCGTCGGTCATCGCAGCGGGAGGGGCGCGGCGCCTACTTCTTCTGGAAGATGTGGACGGCCATCGTGTGGACGGCTTCCGCCGCCTCCATCATCGCCTCGGGCAGCGTCGGGTGCGCGTGGATCGTGCGCGCGATGTCCTCGGCGGTCGCGCCCATCTCGATCGCGAGCGCGGCCTCGGCCACGAGCTCGGTGACCTCGGGGC
>CAYGST010000327.1:0-5854 GCA_964352415.1 uncultured Planctomycetaceae bacterium
CCTTTCGCTTCGCGGCGCGTCGCGCCTACCAGTACCCGCTGTCGTGGTAGACGACGCCGGCGGCGGCGTCGACGTAGTACGTCGTCATCGCGCCGCTCGGCTTCGAGGGCCCGTGGTAGGTGACGGCGTTCGCGAGCGGCTCCCAGCCGAACGCGGCGAAGCGGCTCGCGATGCGCTTCGGCTTCGTCGGCTCACCCTCGCCGCCCATCTCATCGCGCTCGTGCGCGGACTGGCCGGCGTCCAGCTCCCAGAGAACATCGAGGAAGGCGAGGAGCTCGGTCTCGGAGACCTCGTAGCGCGCGACGTGTCCGCTCAGCTCCTGATGGAGCGTGATGTCGGTCGCGCCCGGCGGCAGGCAGCGAACCACGTGCGCCTGCGAGATGTCGGCGGGCGTCGCGTGGCTCGACTCGCCGAAGCCGATCCAGGTGCGCGCGCCCAGATAGAGTCCAAGCGCCCCGAGCGCCATGGTCACGAGCGCGGCCAGGACGCAGCCGAGCCACACGCGCCTGTGCGGTTCCTTCACGGTGGGCTCCGGAGCCTGGCCGTGGAGCGCGAAGGGGGCGCACAGGACCGCGGCGACGAACAGGACGAGCAGAGCGGGGGGAGTCATGCGGCTCATCGTCCCGGGTCCTCGGTCCGGGCGCCAGGGGCTAGCGAGCGCGCGGCGCGGCCGTGGCGGAGATTGCGCGGGCTCGGTCCGCGACCGTATCGTCTTCGGCATGAAGAGGATCGCCCCCGGGTTCGTGCTGCTCGTCCTGTCCCTGCTTTCGTCCTGCGCGCAGCTGGAGGAGCAGCCCGAGGTGCAGCCCGCTGCGGCGTCCGCGCGGCCGCTGCTGATCGCGACCTGGCCCTTCGGGAAGCAGGCGACCGACCGCGCGCTCGCGACCATGCAGACCGGCGGTACGGCGCTCGACGGCGTCGAAGAGGGCATTCGCCTGATCGAGAGCCTGAGCTCCGACGGCTCGGTCGGCCTCGGCGGGCGGCCGAACGCGGCGGGCTATCCCCAGCTCGACGCCTGCATCATGAACGGGCCCGACCACGACGCCGGCAGCGTCGCCGGGCTCGAAGGCATCGTCCATCCGATCACCGCGGCGCGGCGCGTGATGGACAGCACGCGCCACGTGATGCTGGTCGGCGAGGGCGCGCGCTGGTTCGCGCTCGAACACGGCCTGGAGACGATCGACGTCTCCGACCTGCCCGCCAAGAAGGCGGCCTGGCAGGCGCGCGAGCTCGAGCCCGACGCGCCGAACGCCGCCGAGCGCGGCCACGACACGATCACCGTGCTCGCGCTCGATGCGAACGGCGACCTGGCGGGGGGCTGCTCGACCAGTGGCGCCGGCGGAAAGCTCCCGGGACGCGTGGGCGACTCGCCGATCCTCGGCGCGGCGCTCTACGTGGACAACGAGGTCGGCGCGGCCGGCGCCACCGGCCTGGGGGAGAACGTGATGCGCCACTGCGCATCCATGGCCATCGTCGAGCGGATGCGCGCGGGGCTCTCTCCGCAGGAGGCCTGCGAGGAGGTGCTGCACCGCATCGCCGCGAGCGACCCGCTCGGCTACGACCTGTCCATCTGCTTCATCGCCATCGACACGCAGGGCCGCGTCGGCGCCGCCGCCTCGAATCAGGAGTTCCCGTACGCCGTGACGCAGCCGGGCTCGAGCGAGGTGCGGCGCGTCTCGGCCGTCGAGCCTCGCGCGCTTCGCTAGGGGTCTGCGCCAGGACTCTGGCGTCTTCGGGGCGTAATCGCCCGCGTCGGACCGGCTGCCAACGCGCGTCCACTCGGGTACGGGTTGCCCCATCGGGCGCTGAGAGAGGGTGTTGTGCTCCGACGAGTCGGTCCTCCGGCATTTCGGGTTGCAGGCCTAGCCAGGCTAGGTATCTTTGCTTGAAGCCTAGCCTGGCTAGGTGTGGGGACCGGTCGGCTACTTCGAGATGTACACCCAGCGGGCCTCCACCGACGAACGAGATGAAACAGCGTGAGAACCAGAGCCTTCCGAAGGGCACGCTCGAGCTGCTGATCCTGCGCGGGATCAATCGCGGGCCCCAGCACGGCTACGCGCTCGTGCGTTGGATCGAGCAGCGCTCGAAGGGCGCGCTCCTGGTCGAGGAGGGCAGCCTCTACCCGGCCATGCACCGGCTCGAGCGGGCGGGCCTCTTGCGCGGGAAGTGGGGCGTCGCGGAGAGCGGTCGGCGCGTGAAGGTCTACCACCTCACAGCCGCCGGGAAGAAGGAGCTGAAGGCGCGCACCGAGCGCTGGAACGAGCTCTCCGGTGCGATCGCGACGGTGCTCCGCGCGAACCTGCTCCCGGTGCAGCCGTGAGCGGAGCCGTGGAGCCTCTGGGTGAAGGCCTCGACGGGGAGGCGGAGAAGGCGCTGCGCGGCGGCACGGAGGTCGACGAGGAGCTGCGCTTCCACCTCGACCTGCTCATCGAACAGCTCTGCGACGAGGGCTACGAACGGGCCGAGGCGGAGGCCGAGGCGCGCCGCCGCTTCGGCGACCTGGACGCCATCGCGGACGAGTGCTTGACGCAGGGCTCGGGGCCGCTCGGCGCTGCGCTGCACTGGTTGATCACCTCGACCGCGAGCGCGTGGGTCATCGCGGTCGCGAGCGTCGCGGCCGTGGTCGCCACCGGTGATCCGCCGCTTGCCCTGCTGTTCGTTCACCTTCCGGTCGCGCTCCTCGCGGGAGCCTGCGCGGCGCTCGGCGCGCTGCGGCCGGCGCGGAGCGCTCTGGCCCTTCGCGCCGGTCGGCGCCTGCTCGGCCTGCAGGTCCTCCTGTCACTGACCACGTTCCTGTTCAGCTCGGGCGACTGGCACCACTCGCTGTGGAGCGTGACGTACCCGCTCTTCGGGCTGCTGTTCGGGTCGGGGCTGCTGCTGTGCCACGTCTGGCGCGACGACCGCAGCCGGCCCCCGGCGCTCCTGCAGGGTCGCAGCGGCGTCACCCTCGCGCTGCTCACGCTTCTGGTGCTCGGCTCGCTGACGTTCGCGCTGCCCTGGCTGCGGACCGGCGCGCATCAGACAACGCGCGGCGCAGCGGTTCCGGCGCTCGTCGAGACAGCGTGCTACGGCTTCGGCCGTGACCGGCCCTCGATGATGGCGCCGCACGGCGCGTGGGAGACCGAGCGCGGCCTCGGCTGTCCACCGAGGATCGTGACCGTGACGATGGGCTCCACTCTGACGGCAGCCCTCGCCTGGATCGTGTTCGTGCTGCTCGCGCTGATCGGCCGCGCGCTTCCGGCCGGCAGCACGCGACGGTCCTTCTTGCTCGCTGCCCCGCTCTTTGTCGTGCCGGGCGGTTGGGTCTACCTCCTGCTCGGCGTTGAGCTGCACGACAGCGTCTGGAAGAACGAGCCCGGGCTCGTGCAGTCCTACGGGCCCACGCTCGCGATCGCCGCGGTGGTCACGCTGGTGCTCTTCATCGCCCTGCGGCACGACGAACGCGCCGAGTCGCGGGAGCGTTAGCGATCGGCCGCTCGCTGTGGGCTCGTTCGCGAGTCCCGGGCGGGCCACCACGCGTCGATGCGCTGCGTCAGCTCTCGCACGCGCTCGGGCAGGTCGGCCGCGAGGTCGCGCTCCTCGAACGGATCGGCGACGATGTCGTAGAGCTGCGCCTCCTCGTCCGCTGCGTGGGGCAGGATCAGCTTCCAGCGGCCCTCGATGCACCAGCGGTACTGCAGCGAGCGGACCGGGTCCTCGGGGTCGACGGCGTCGTGGGCGTAGACGTCTCCGAAGATCGCCTGGCGCGCGGCGAGTGCGTCGGCGTCGAAGAGGTCGAGTCCCTGCATCTCCGCCGTCGGGGCCAGCCCCGCCGCGGCGAGGATCGTCGGCGCGAGGTCGACGCTGCTCGCCAGGGCGGGTGAGTCCGCTGGCGTGAAGCCGCCCGGACGCGCCGGCCAGCGCGCGAGGATCGGCGTGCGCAGGCCGCCGTCGTAGGGCGAGCGCTTCGAGCGCGGGGCGAAGCGCCGGCTGTTCGCCTGCGGGGTCCAGCCGTTGTCGCAGACGAACAGGACGAGCGTGTCGCCGCGGAGCTCACGCTCGTCGAGGAAGTCGAGCAGCTCGCCGCAGGTCTCGTCGAACCACTCGCACATCGCCCAGTAGCACGCGTGGTTCAGCGAGGGCGCGACGGACTCGTAGCGCTCGAGGAGGCGCGCCGGCGGATCGTGCGGCTGGTGGGGGAGGAAGGGCGCGTACCAGACGAAGAACGCTCGCTCGGCCGCGACGGCGTCGTCGACGAAGGCGAAGACCGGCTCCAGGCCCTCGCGACCGATGACCAGCCCGTCGTCGCCGTGACGCGTGCCGCGCGTCATGCCGTGCGTGAAGCCGCCGCGCTGGAACGAGCCCTCCCACCACTTGCCGCTCTGGAAGCTCAGGTAGCCGCGCTCGGCGAGCAGGCGCGGGAGCGTCGGGACCGCATCGATGTGGCGCGTCAGGACCTCGCGGGGTTGCCCCTTCGGCGGATCGTTCGAGGTCAGCTTGTGCTGGTGCGGATAGAGCCCCGTGACCATCGTCGCCAGCGACGGCCGGCACAGGCTCGAGGTCACGTAGCCGCGGCGGAAGACGAGGCTCTCGCTCGCGAGCCGGTCGAGGTGCGGCGTCCGGATGTGCTCGTGACCCAGGAAGCCGTAGTCGGTCCAGCGCTGGTCGTCCGAGACGATCAGGACGATGTTGGGCGGCGTCGCCGTGGACTCGGGAGCTGCGGGCGCGCGCTCGGGCGCGCCGCAACTCGCTCCGAGGACGAGGAGAAGAGTGGAGACGAAGACTCGCATCGCCTCAGTTCCCCGCGGGCGCAGGGCGCAGCTCGAGGACTCGATCGGGCTGGCGCCCGAAGCCCTCGATCTCGAGGCGGTCGGCGAACAGCGTCACCACTGCATAGGCCGTGGTCTCCGTGTCCACCATGCCGTGGAAGGTGTGGTAGGGACGGCCTCCGCGCACGCCAAGGTTGCCAGCGTGGTTGTGGCCGTTCAGGTAGCCGGCGAAGCTGTCGTGGCGCTCCAGCAGTTCGCCGACCTCGTCAGCGTTCCACAGGTTGTGGACGTCCGCCGGGTACACGGGGAAGTGACACAGCACGAAGGCGCGCTGGCCCTTCGTCGTCGCGTCCGCCAGCGTGCGATCGAGCCACTCCAGCTGCTCCGCGCCCAGCGCGCCGTTCCACTTGGGGGAGTCCGTGCCCGAGGCCTCGTAGTACGCGGCCGCGCGGTTCCAGCCGTCGCTGCCCTCGGGGTAGGCGTGAAAGCTCACGTCGTTGCCGTCGATCACGACGAAGCGCACGCCCGAGGCGGTGAAGTCGTACCAGCGCGAGGCCAGCCCGAGCCGCTCGGGCACGCGCGCCTTGAACTCGTCCGCCACGGAGAAGTCGTGGTTGCCGAGGACGTGGTGGTGCGGCGCCTTCAGGGAGTCGTAGATCGGCGCGACCGCGTCGAAGCTCTCCCAGTCACGGTCGATGAAGTCGCCGAGGTGGACCACGAGGTCGAGCTCGAGCCCGTTGAGGTGCTCGACACAAGCGCGCAGCTTCTCCACGGACTTTGCGTAGTAGCGCACGCCGGCGCGCTCCACCGCGCAGTACTGGCAGTCCGCGATGACGCCGAAGCGCAGGAGCGGCGCCGCGTTCGCGGTGGCAGCGGGCCCGGGCTCCGAAGGGCCGGGCGCGCGCGTCGCGGACACGACCGTCAGGCCCGCGTCCTCGAGCAGCGCGCGGGCCTCGGCCAGCTGACGGCGTTCGTCTTCCTCGCGCAGCGCCTGCAGGACGCGGCTTTGCTGCGCGCGCGTCAGCTTGCCCTCGATCTCCTCGTCGAGCACGCCGAGCGGCACCGTGCCCATGTCCCAGTCGTCGCTGCGCTGGGTGGCGAAGGGC
>CAYGST010000328.1:0-5850 GCA_964352415.1 uncultured Planctomycetaceae bacterium
CATGAACGTCGCGGCGCGGGAGCGGTTCTATCCGCTCGGATCGCCGCTGCGCGCGGGCCAGCGGCTCGCCCAGCCCGACCTCGCGCGCACGCTGGAGGCCTTCGCGGAAGAGGGACCCGCAGCCTTCTACGGCGGTTGGATCGCCGAGGCCCTCGTGCGGGCGATCGAGACCGAGCAGGTCCCCGGTGCGGGCATCGCGCTCGACGGCGCGCTCGACCTCGACGACCTCGCGGCGTATCGGGTCGTGTGGCGCGAGCCGCTACGCGGACGCTTCCAGGGCAAGGAGCTGATCGCCATGCCGCCGCCGAGCTCGGGCGGTATCGTCGTTCTGCAGACACTCTCGGTGCTCGACGGCCTGCCGCTCGGCGGGGAAGTGCTCGCGGCGCGCGAGTCGGGGCTGCGCGGCGGAGTCACCGCCACGCTCGCGCACTGGTGGATCGAAGCTCTGCGCGCCTCGTTCGCCGACCGAGCGACGCACATGGGGGACCCGGATCACTACGACGTTCCGACCGAGGCGCTGCTCTCGGCGGAGTGGATCCTGCAGCGGCGCGTCGCCATTGGTCCGCGCGCCAACCTCGACGTCGCGGCCTGGGCGCCGACGCCGCCGCCGGAGAGCCCGCAGACGACGCACCTCTCGGTGATCGACGTCGATGGCAACGCCGTCTCGCTGACCACGACGCTGAACAGCTCGTTCGGCTCGGGGATCCTGGTTCGTGACGCGGGCTTCTTCTTGAACAACGAGCTCGACGACTTCTCGATCGCCGCCGGCGTGCCGAACCAATACGGACTCGTCGGCAGCCAGGCGAACGCGCTGCTCGCTGGCAAGCGGCCGCTCAGCTCGATGTCGCCGATGATCGTGCGTGACGACCGTGGCGCCGTCGTGCTGATCCTCGGGAGTCCGGGCGGCCCGCGCATCATCACCGCCGTGATCCAGGTCCTGCTGCGCACCCTCCTGCTCGAGGAGGACCTGCACGACGCCGTCCGCGCGCCGCGCCTGCACCAGCAGTGGCGCCCGCTCGAGACCTGGTTCGAGGCGAACCAGGGCGGTGGCTGGGACCCCGCCCTGCTCGAGGTGCTGGCCGCGCGCGGCCACCCGATCGAGCTCGTCGGGAGACCGGTTGGCAGCGTGCAGGCGATCGCCGTCGACGAGCGTGGTCAGCCGATCGCGACCTCGGACCCGCGCCGCGGCGGCGCGGCGGGGGTGACGGGCCGGGGCGTTCAGGCGCCGGCGCCCGTGCCCTCGGGAGACTGACTCGCGCCGCGCTCGAGGAACGCGAAGAGGCCCCCGCTCGGGCGAGCGGAGGCCTCCTGTGCGCGCTGCGGACCGCTCCGCCTAGAAGTCGTCGAGTCCGTCGAGGGCGTCGTCGATCGCGTCGTCGTCCAGCGGGTCCCCCGCGGGCGCCTCGACCTTGTCGAGCTTGGCGAGCTTGGCCCAGGCGGCGTCGTCGGTCTCCGCCTTCTCCCAGGCCAGCGCCCAGTTGCGGATCACCTTCTTGTCGAAGGCGTGGAACTTCTCCGGCTCCTGGCTCGGGTACTTCCAGCCGTAGTTGTTGCCATTGCAGATCTCCTCGAGGGTCTTCTGGCAGACGTCAGCCGAGCGGAACTGATCGTCGTTCGTCAGGTCGAGGGTCTTCAGCGCGTTGATGATGACCGGCATGGCCGCCCTGCCCGCGTCGACGAGCTTCGTGCGTGCGCGGTTGCCCGCCGCGCCGGCCTCCGGGTCGATCATCTCGGTGACGAGCGCCTCGAGCTCGGCGAAGCGCGAAGCGCTCGTGCCGGCGACCGGGCCGAAGTCGTCGATCAGGCTCAGATCGATCGAGTCGGGGTCGGTCAGGGTCGACTTCTTCGGAGTCTTGACGGCTGCTGCGGCCTCGGCGGCCTCGTCCGCAGCAGCCTCTGCGCTCGCTGCCTCCGCCGTATCGCCGGCCTCGTCGGTGACATCGGTGAGCTCGGCGTCGCGCGTCGCCTCCAGGCCGCCTTCGGCGTCGTCCTCCATGCCGTTCGTGACGTCGGTCAGCGTCGGCTCCGCGCCTTCGCCGCCGTCACCGGCCTCAGCGCTCTTGTCCATGCCGAACATGTAGAAGCCGCCGCCGCCGAGGGCGAGGACCATCACGACCAGCGCGATCAGGCCGCCGACCGGCATGCCCTTCTTCTGAGGAGCGCGACGTCCGCGGCGACCACCGCCCTCGCCGTCCTCGTCGTCGCCCTTGCCGCGGCCGCCGCGCGAGCGGCTGGCAGCGGGGCGGGAACGGCGCGAACCGGTTGCGCCACCCGCGGCCTTCGCGGCCGGCTTGGCCGCGGCCGTCTTCGCCGAGGCGGCGCGCGGCTTGGCCGCAGCGGCCTTCGCAGCGGGCTTGGCCGCCGGCTTGGCGGCCGCCTTCGACTGGATGGGCTTCCTGGGCGCGGCGGCGGCCTTGGCCTCTTCGGCCTCACGTCGCGCGAGGAGCTTCTCCTTCATGCTCGGGCCCTCGCGCTTCTTGGCGGGCTTGGGAGCCCGCGCCGTGGCGCTCGCGGGCATCTTCGCGGGGACGGGCGGGGCCGCGGCGGCCGGCTCGGCCTCGCCGATCTCGCCCACGCCGCCGCACTGCTTGCACTTGGCCCGGTCGGCCTCGAAGCTCGCCGGCAGCTTGTAGGTCGCTGCGCAGGACGAGCACTTTCCGATACGGAAACTCATGGATGTCTGGGGGAGTCTAGATGGGGATCACGGACGCGCCGTGGGGATCAGCCTGGGACGCGCCCTCAGCTGCCTGACTTCTTGGCCTCGGCTCTCTCTTGCTGCTCGATGATGCGCTTCTGCTTCTCGTACTCGCGCTTCTCGGCCTCGCTCATGCCCTCGAGGAGCTCGGCCTCGAGCGCGTCGGGCTCGGGCTCCGCGTCCGGGGACACGGTCTCGAAGCGCTTGAACTTGCGGTTGTACCAGCCGAACCACTGCTTCACGCCGCTGTCGCGGCGCTCCTTCGTCGCGCCCAGAGCCTCGTGCGCCGCGAAGGTGGTGACGTAGCCCGTGATGTCGCCGAGCATGGTGTGCAGCATCTGGGCGCGCATCGCGCTGTCGTCGTCGAGCGTACCGGGCTTGTTGATCTCGTAGAACTTGGTGAGCAGCGGCGGGATGGCGTGCTTGCCGTGCAGGACGATCTCGGCCTTGACCTGCGTGAGCTGCTTCGCCGGCAGCTCGAGGTCGAGCAGCTGGGCGATCAGCCCGTCGATCTCGGCGCGCATCTCCATGGACGTCTCGTCCATGTAGGCGATGGGACCGGGCTCGCCCTCGATCACCTGCGAACCATCGCTGAGCGTCTTCTTCTCGTAGTTCTTCTTGCTCGCGACGCGGTCCGACTTCATCTCGCGCTCGGACAGCCAGCGCTCCCAGGACCAGGCGAGCCATTTGTTGCCGCTCCTGACGAGACGCCACTCCACGTTGCGGGTGCCCGTGCCGATCGCGTCGGAGCGCGGCTCCAGCGCGAGCTGTGCGACGGCCGAATCGTCGTCGATCGTGACGACGGAGCCGTCGAAGGGCTTCCAGCCGCCGACGAGGTTGATCGGCTCGGCCACCGTCATGGCGCTGAGGACTTCGCTGCGGAAGATGTCCTTCTCCGCCGTGGTCAGCGCTTCGTAGCCAGCCAGGTTGAGCGGCTCGTCCTCGGCGGTGCGCTGCACGCGGGCCCAGGCGTGGGGCCAGGAGATCGCGCTCTGCAGGCCGAACTCGTCGCCGTCGAAGCCGAGGTCGTGCAGCTTGCGCAGGCGCTTGACGAGCGGGGAGTCCCAGCCGATGTCGTCCTGGGCCTTGGGCTTCTCGACCTCGACCACGGGCTCGTCGACCTCCGGCGTCCCGGCCTCCTTTCCGCTGCGCATCATGAAGAGGATCGCGACCAGGGCGACGACGCCGGCGCCGATCCCGATCGGCAGCGCCGAACTGCTCTGGGACTTGCCTCGGCCGCCTCCGCGCGCGGGCGCCGTGGCGTCCTTCGCGACGTAGATGCGCTCGCACTCCGCGCAGCGCACTTTGGCGCCTTCCTTGCTCTCAGGGATCTTGGCGCGCGCGCCGCAGGAGGGGCATTCGATGATCATGTGCGCTCGTTGGGGGGCGTGGGCCGGCTGGAGTCGCCGGGCCGAGTTCGGCAAGCCGTTGGAGCGCAACAAGATAAAGGGTCTCGTCAGCGCGCGCAAGCCGACCTGCGGGCTCGCGAATACCCCCGCGAGGACGCGGCGGGTACGGGTTAGGATCCGGCCGTGAGCGAGAAAACCGACGTCCAGGGCGGCGCGCCGCCCGTCAGCTCCAGCCGCTTCGAGCTGGTCTGCCCCTTCGAACCCTCCGGGGATCAGCCCGCCGCGATCGCCGGGCTGGTAGGCGGGCTGTCCGAGGGCGCGAAGGACCAGTGCCTGCTGGGCATCACCGGCTCGGGCAAGACCTTCACGATGGCGGCCGTCATCGAGGAGGTGAACCGGCCGACCCTGGTGCTTTCGCCGAACAAGACGCTGGCGGCGCAGCTCTACTCCGAGTTCAAGGAGCTGTTCCCGAACAACGCGGTCGAGTACTTCGTCAGCTACTACGACTACTACCAGCCGGAGGCCTACGTGGCCTCGACGGACACGTTCATCGAGAAGGACGCGAGCCGCAACGAGAACATCGAGCGGCTGCGCAACAGCGCGACCCGTTCGCTGCTGGAGCGCCGCGACGTGATCATCGTCGCGTCCGTCTCGTGCATCTACGGTCTGGGGTCGCCGTCGAACTATCGTGAGATGGCCTTCGAGCTGCGCAAGGGGGCGGAGATGGAGCGCGACGACCTGCTGCGTCGCCTGACCCAGATGCAGTACGCGCGCAACAATCTCGACTTCAGGCGCGGGACCTTCCGCGCGCGCGGGGACGTGATCGAGATCTTCCCGGCGTACGAGGAGGACACGGTCATCCGCGTCGAGATGTTCGGCGACGAGATCGAGCAGATTCTGATCGCCAACCCGCTGCTGGGTACGGTGCTGGGCGAGGAGGAGGCGATCATGCTCTACCCCGCCAACCACTACGTGACGCCGCAGGAGCGGGTCGAGTCGGCGCTCGAGGGGATCGGCGAGGATCTCGAGGCGCGGCTGCTGGAGCTGCGCCGCGGCGATCAGCTGCTCGAGGCGCAGCGCCTGGAGCAGCGCACGCGCTTCGACCTGGAGATGCTGCGCGAGACCGGCATCTGCAACGGCATCGAGAACTACTCCGTCTACATGGACGGCCGCCGCACCGGCGAGCCGCCGTCGACGCTGCTGGACTACTTCCCGCCGGACTGGCTCATGTTCATCGACGAGAGCCACGTCAGCGTTCCGCAGGTCGGAGCGATGTACAAGGGCGACCGCTCACGCAAGGAGAACCTCGTCCACCACGGTTTCCGTCTGCCGAGCGCGCTCGACAACCGGCCGCTGCGCTTCGAGGAGTTCCAGCGCACGCTGAACCAGGTCGTGCACGTGTCGGCGACGCCGGGCAAGTACGAGCTCGAGCACAGCGAGGGGCGCATCGTCGAGCAGATCGTGCGCCCGACGGGGCTGCTCGACCCCGAGATCGAGGTGCGGCCGGCGCGCACGCAGGTCGATGACCTGCTGGCCGAGCTGCGCAAGGTCGTGAAGGACGGCTGGCGGGTGCTGGTCACGACCCTCACCAAGCGCTCCTCCGAGGAGCTGACGACCTACTTCGAGGAGCTCGGCGTGCGGGTGCGCTACCTGCACTCCGAGATCGACGCGCTGGAGCGCTCCTCGATCCTGCGCGACCTGCGCCTCGGTGAGTTCGACGTGCTCGTCGGCATCAACCTGCTGCGCGAGGGGCTCGACCAGCCCGTCGTAGTCCGTCACCGAGATGTGATCCACGCAGGGCGCGGA
>CAYGST010000329.1:0-5840 GCA_964352415.1 uncultured Planctomycetaceae bacterium
ACCCACGTCGCCGTGGACTCCGCGAGCCCCCAGTCGACGAACCGCCCCGACCCCGTGATGCGCCGACTCCTCCTCACCTTCGCGTCGCTCGCCCTCGGCTCCGCGACGGCCCTCACCGTCCCGCAAGACGATTTGCCCACGCTCACGGACTTCGCCGGCGACACGCCCGCGCAGTGGCGCGTGATCTGGACCGAGTCGCCACAGACGCGCGCAACGATCTCGTGGACCACGGCGGAGGCGGGCGGAGAGCACCGCGTGCACCTCGCGACCGAGGCGATGGACGGCGACCTCGCCAGAGCGGCGCGCGTCGTCGACGTGCAGCGCAGCGGCGAGTTCACCCAGGACGCCTCGGACGGCCTGCCGAGCGCCTTCTACCACCACGCGCGCGTCGAGGGGCTCGAGCCGTCGACGACGTACTGGTTCATGATGCAGAGCGACGACGCCGTGTCGCGCGAGCTGCACTTCACCACGGCCCCCGCCGACGACCGCGAGTTCCGCATCGTCTACGGCGGCGACTCGCGCTCGGGGCGCGAGGATCGCGCCCGCGTCAATCTGTTGATGGCGCAGCTGGCGGAGGCCGACGCCGGGCTGATGGCGTTCTGCCACGGAGGGGACTACATCTTCAACGGCCGGCTGTTCGAGCACTGGAGCACGTGGCTCAGCCAGCACGAGCTGACGACCTGCCCCTCGGGCAAGGTGCTGCCGATCGTGCCCGTGCGCGGAAACCACGACGTCGGTCCGCTCTACGACGAGGTCTTCGACGCGCCGGGCGGCGCGGGGAAGAACTACTACGTCGTGAAGCTCGGTGCGCAGGCCTCGATCCTCACGCTCAACTCCGAGATCAGCACGGCGGGTGATCAGGCCGTCTGGCTCGAGGAGCGCCTCGCCGAGCTGCGGCCCGCGAACCGCTGGCTGCTCGCGCAGTTCCACCGGCCGCTCTACCCCGCCGTCAAGCAGCCGGGTCCCGCCAAGGCGACCTGGGTGCCGCTGTTCGAGCGCTTCGACCTCGACCTCGTGCTCGAGTCCGACGGTCACGTCGTCAAGCGCACGATGCCGATCCGCAACGAGGAGTACGACCCCACCGGCGTGACCTACATCGGCGAGGGCGGGCTCGGCGTTCCCCAGCGCACGCCGGATGGTGAACGCTGGTACCTGAAGCCGCCGGGCATGACCGACCGCGGGCACCATGTGACCGTGCTCGAGTTCTCCGCCGAGCGCCTGCGCATGCGCACGGTCGGGCCGCCGCTGCCGCTCCAGGAGTTCGTGCCGAAGGGCCATCGCGACGTGCTGCCGATGCGCGCGCACTGGCGCTACCTCGCGGGTGAGGATCCGGTGGCGAGCTGGACCGGGCGCGGCTTCGACGACAGCGCCTGGAGCCGGGGCCCCGCGGGCTTCGGCTACGGAGACGACGACGACGCGACCGTGCTCGACGACATGCGCGGCTCCTACGAACGCGTCTACGCGCGCCGCGAGTTCCCCGCCAGCGAGCTGGCCGAGGCGGAGACCGTCGCGCTGATGGTCAACTACGACGACGCCTTCATCGCGTACCTGAACGGCGAGGAGGTGCTGCGCGTCGGCGTCGGCTCGGGCAGTGGCGCCGGAGCCACGGACATCACCCGCCACGAGGCGCGCCGCTTCGAGTACTTCGAGCTCGAGGACTGGCGCGCGGCGATCGCGGACGCCGACGTCGGCGTGCTCGCGATCGAGGGGCACAACGACCGCGCCTCGAGCAGCGACTTCACCCTCGACCCGTACCTGATCGTCGATCCCCGGAACGCCCAGCCAGAGCGCGACGGCCTGCGCCTGATCGACGACCACGAGCTGAAGCCCCGCACGGAGGCCACCGGCTCGCGCTGAGCGGCCCCGACCACTCGATCGCCTCCCCGCCGCGCGCGTCGGTCCGAAGCGCGTCCCGCGAATGCCTCCGCCTGCCGGATCACGACGCTGCGCATTGACGGATCCGGCGTCGTCGCGCAGCTTGGCTGTCCCGCTTCGCCAGCGGTTCGCCGCTGCATGCGCTATCCCCTCCTCGACGTCGTCCGCGGGCTCGCCGCGCTCTGGGTCTTCGCGTTCCACTACCCGCGCTGGGACGAGCTGAACGACTGGCTGCCGTTCGCGTGGCAGCTGATGAAGCACGGCGAGCTCGGCGTGCCGCTGTTCTTCGTCGTGTCGGGCTACTGCATGATGGCCTCGGCCCGCTCCGCCGTCCGCCACGAGGAGTCGACGCCGAGCTACCTCAAGCGGCGCCTCGTGCGCATCTATCCGCCGTTCTGGTGCTCGGTGCTCGTCGTCCTCGCGCTGCCGTGGACGATGGAGGCGGTCAGCGCCGCGAACACGGGCATGTTCCAGCGTCCGCTGCTCGAGTACGCGCAGCTCGACTTCACAGGCTGGCTGGCGCACCTCTCGATGCTGCAGATCTTCGCCACGGGCTTCGACCGCATCGTGGACAAGTTTTCGGCGCTCAACTCGGTCTACTGGACGCTCGCGATCGAGGTGCAGTTCTATCTCGTCATCACCGTGGGCCTCCTGCGCAGCCGCTGGCTGCTTCCGATCCTCGCGCTGACCACCGTCGCCGGTCTCCTCTGCGCGTTCTCCCCGGAGCTCTACCTCACCGGCCTGTTCCTGCCCTACTGGCCGATGTTCGCGATGGGCATCGGGCTCTACCTGGCGTTCGAGCGGGGCTGGGAGCCAAAGGGCCGCGCTGCGATCCTCGCCGGCGTCGCGGTCGTCCTCGGCGTGCTCGCCGTCATCGGTCTCGACCTCGCCGACCTCCACGCCCAGGTCTTCGCCGCCAGCGCCACGATCGCGCTCTGGCTCCTGCGGCCGCTCGACGTCTGGTTCACGAAGGAGCTCGGCCCGCTCGCGGGGAGGCTCCGCGCGCTCCTGCTCGTGCTCGGCGCGATGTCCTACTCGCTCTACCTGCTGCACGCCGAGCTGATGCGCCTCGTGCTGATGTTCGTGCGCCAGGTCACGACGCAAGCCGGCCTGCCGGGCATGGCGCTGACGATCGTCGTGACGACGGCGCTGTGCTACCCGTTCTACCTGCTGTGCGAGCGGCCGTTCCACCGGGCGGCGCGGCGGGCGACGGCGAAGCCGGAAGCGTAGCCGGCGCCAGGGTCCGCCCATCGAGCTCCGCCCAACGGAGTTCGAAACCCAGGCCAACATGCGCGGATAGGGACCGTTGGCCTTCTCCAACGCCCCGTGATCACCACTCGCCCCCCCGCCGCCATCCTCCTCGTCGCCGGCCTCGGCCTGCTGGCGCTGTTCGGCGCCTCGCTCGCGCTGGCGCGGCCGACGCACTTGATCGTGCGTGTCGTCGATACGGCGGGGCCCATGGCGGGGTGGGACACGAGCCGTCGATCTTCTCCCTGGTCGAGGCCACCCACGGCGCCGAGGATCGACGTCACGGCCCTCGGGCTCGGCGGTGACGGCGACCTCCTCAGGATCCACCGTCCCGAGGCGCAACTGTCCTGCGGATTCGGGAATCACGCCTGGTTCGCGCGAGCCCGCTTCGACGGGACCTGGGGGCTCGAGCACGTGATCCCGATGCCTGCGACCCTCGAGTACACCCTGTCTCCGAGCTCGAGTGAGTACTGGTTCGATCCGCCGTCCGCGACCGCGCGGCGCGGCGACACGGTGACGTTCCATGCAACGCGCTATCCGACCGATACGGCGGTGCGGCTGCGCGTGTTCGAGAAGCGAGAGCCGCTCGATCCGTCGGAGTGGTGCTTCCAGCCCCTCGGCGGCAAGTCCGGGTTCAGGTCGGCGGTCGCTCCCATTGTCGCGCCCGACCACGACGGTCGCCTGTCGATCCAGTTCGAAGGCACGGGCGACCTGCGGGGCTGGGTCGCCGCCGCTGGCTATCGGCCCCTCTGGGTCACGGCGTCGTCGTTCGAGTTCGACGGAGCCGAGTTCGCCGGCGAGGTCGTTCTCGAGCGGGGCTTCTGGGCGAGACTGATCCTCGCCACCAACGCAGGTCACCCCGTGCGCGAAGGGCTCGAGGTCGTGTTCGACGGGGACTCGGTCCTGACGCAGCGCAGCGGCCTGACCGCCATCGAGTCCGACGAGTCCCACCCCGAGCTGCGCATCGAGGTCCCGGGTCACGCCATCATCGGTGGCGACGTCGCCCGCGATGGCACCTTCGCCCCAGGGCGGGCCGTCTACCTCGTCCAGGTCGAGCCCGAGTACGTCAGTCGCCTCCCCCGCTGACCCCGTTCGACTCGCCCCCGCGGCCTGCTAGTCTGCTCCCATGAGCACGACCTGCATCGCGGCGATCGACCAGGGGACGACGAGCACTCGCTGCATCCTGTTCGGCGAGGACGGCCGGGTGCTCGGGGTCGGGCAGAAGGAGCACGCGCAGCTCTTCCCGCAGCCCGGCTGGGTCGAGCACGACGCGGGCGAGATCCGCGCGAACACCGAGGCCGTCGTGCGCGAGGCGCGGCTCGCCGCCGGCGACGATGCGCGCATCGCCGCGGTCGGCGTCACGAACCAGCGCGAGACGCTCGTCGTCTGGAACCGCCTGACCGGCGAGCCCTACGCGAACGCCGTCGTCTGGCAGGACACGCGCACGCAGGCGATCTGCGACCGCCTGGCGGGCGAGGCGGGCCCCTCGCGCTTCCAGGCCAAGACCGGCTTGCCCCTAGCGACCTACTTCTCCGGGCCGAAGCTCGTCTGGCTGCTCGAGAACGTGCCGGGGCTGCGCGCCGCGGCCGAGCGCGGCGAGGCGCTCTGCGGCACGATGGACTGCTGGACGATCTGGAACCTGACGGGCGGGCCGAACGGCGGCGCGCACGTCACCGACGTGACGAACGCGTCGCGCACGATGTGGATGGATCTGCGCACGCTCGAGTGGGACGAGGAGCTGCTGGCTGCCTTCGACGTCCCGCGCTCGATGCTGCCGCGCATCGTGCCGTGCAGCTCGCGCGAGCCCTGGGGACACACGAGCGCCGCGGGCCCGTTCAGCGCCGCGCTGCCCGTCTGCGGCGCCGCGGGCGACCAGCAGGCCGCCATGATCGGCCAGTGCTGCTTCGAGCCCGGCGAGGCCAAGAACACCTACGGGACCGGCTGCTTCCTGCTGCTCAACACCGGCACCGAGCCGGTCGTGTCGAAGGCGGGGCTCTTGACGACGGTCGCGTACCGCGTCGGGGACGAACCGGCGCACTACGCCCTGGAGGGCTCGGTCGCGATCGCCGGAGCGCTCGTGCAGTGGCTGCGCGACAACCTCGAGCTCTTCGCGAGCGCGGACGACGTCGAGGCGCTCGCGCGCAGCGTCGACGACAACGGCGGCGTCTACATCGTGCCGGCCTTCTCGGGCCTCTTCGCCCCCCACTGGCGCCCCGACGCGCGCGGCGTGATCGCCGGGCTCACGCGCTACGCCACCAAGGCGCATTTCGCGCGCGCCGCCCTCGAGGCGACGGCGCACCAGGTCCGCGACGTGCTCGAGGCGATGCGCGCAGACTCCGGCGTCGAGCTCTCCGAGCTGCGCGTGGACGGCGGCATGACCCGCAACGACCTCTTGATGCAGTTCCAGGCGGACCTGAACGACGCGCCCGTGGTGCGGCCGACCGTCACCGAGACGACCGCGCTGGGCGCCGCCTACGCAGCCGGGCTCGCGGTCGACGTGTGGGGCGGGACCGAGGACCTGCGCCGCCAGTGGCGGCGCGACCGCGAGTTCTACCCCGAGATCGACGCCGCGGAGCGCGCGCGCCACCTCGCCGGGTGGCGCAAGGCGCTCGAGCGCAGCCTCGGCTGGGAGGACGGCAGCCCGGTGAGCGGTTGAGGCCCCGCTAAACAGGATGGGTGGACCGGCGAGTCCTGAAGGACGCGGGTTACGTTGCGGC
>CAYGST010000330.1:0-5833 GCA_964352415.1 uncultured Planctomycetaceae bacterium
CGAGGTCGCGCTCGAAGCGCGAGCGCGAGCCGTCCTCCTCTCCGACGTCAAAGCGGTAGCCCCCCGGCGCAGCGAGCGTCAGCGCATAGCGTCCATCCCCGTCGGTCCTGGCCACGTCGTTGTTCCTGTCGCCGTCCTCGCCGGCCCTTGCGCGAACGACGATGCCGGCCGCTGGCGAGCCGCCAGCTCGCACGACGCCGCTCACCGTCGTCGGGTTGGCCGGAGGCGCACCGAGCAGCACGGTGCGCTTCTCCCCAACACCGAGGGTGACCACCTCGGCTACCGTGCGCGAGAGCCCGTCGGCGTCCTTGCCCCCCTGGAGAGTCAGGCGATAGGTCCCGGGGTCGAGGCCCTCGTACTCGAAGCTGCCGCTGGAGTCCGTCGTCGCGGAGTCCCGGTAGTCTCCGTCGCCCTCGGAGCGCAGCTCGACGCGGCGCTCGCCCAGCTCACCGAGCGAAGCGTGCAACTGTCCGCGGATCTCGGCGCCGCGGCGCAGGGACAGGCTCACGCCCTCCGTCTCGCTGCCGGGCTCGACCAGCACGAGCTGCGCGGGGCTGACCGCGTAGCCGTCAGCCTTCGCGCTGACCCGCAGCCGACCCGGTCGCACGTCCTTGGCCGAGAACTTGCCGTCCTGATCGGTCGTCGCATCCTCGCCCCAGCGGCGCGCGACACTCTCGGCGCTGAACTCCTCGCCATCGTCCAGCTTGTCGACGAACACGGAGGCGCCGGAGATCGGTTCACCGCCCGGGGAGCGCACGACACCCTTCAGCTCCGCGAGCCGCGGCGCGACGAGCGCCAGCTCCTGCGCCCCCGGGATCTGCACCGTCACACTCTCCGTCGGCTGGTGATCGTCGGCCATCGCCCGGATCCTCCAGGTCCCCTCGCGCAATCCATCGACCGTGAAGCTGCCGTCGAGGCTGATCACGACGCGGCGGACCGCGTCGTCGTCCGTCAGACCGCCGCCGTTCTCCGGCTCGGCGCTGACGATGAAGCGCGTCAGGCCCTCACCCTCGTCGTCGACCAGCGTGCCGCGCACGGCGTCACCCTGGTCGAGGACGAGAACGAGGCCCGTGGTCCCAGGTCGAACATCATCGACGCGAACCTTGTACGTCGGGCCGCGCGCGCGGAGATTGAAGCGGCGACCTTCCTTCTCGCGCTGCTTGGCCTTCTCCAGGTCCTGCGGCCGGAACGAGCGCGCCTGGGCGCGGACCGTGCACGGCGCCGCCTCGAGGCCGCTGATCTCGAAGGTCCCGTCGTCCGCCGTGCGCTCGCCCTCGGCGTCATTCCAGTCGGTCATCAGGCCCTCGGTCTCGCGCTTCTGGGAGATCATCACCATCGCGCCGGCCACGGGGGTCCCGTCCGGCCAGCGAACCTCGCCGCGGATCGAGTTGCCGGACTCCAGGCGCATCTCGAGGCCGGTGCGCTGGGAGCCCGCCGCGAGGAAGCCGAGCTTCTTCTCGACGACCAGGTGCTCGTCCTGCACCGCCTTGACAGTGAGCTCGCCCTCCGCGACCCCGCGCAGCGCGAAGCTGCCGTCGGCCTCGGTCTTCGTGAACACGCGGATGAAGCTCCGGCCTTCGCCCGATCCCATCAGCTCGACGCTGACGTCGGGGCGCGGCCCTCCGTCCGCGTCGACGACGCGACCGGTGACGAGGCTCCCCGCTTCGAGCTTCATCTCGACCTCCGTCGTCTCGCCGGAGCGCACTTCGACCTCGGGCTTGCGCTCGTCGGCCCAGTACGGCACGTCGATCTGCACGTTGTACTCCCCCGGGGGCACCGCGGTCAGCAGGAAGCCCCCCTCCGCATCGATGTCGGACTGACGCGTGACCATCCCGCCGCGCCTCCACTCGCGCACGAACGCCCGCGCGCCCTCGCGCGTCTCGGGCGTCCAGGCGAGCCCGACGGGCGGCGCGACACGGCCGCGCACGAGTCCGCCCATCTCGGGCTCGATCAGGATCTCGCCCGAGATCTCGTCGATGTCGACGCGCACCTTCTCCGCCAGGTAGACGTAGCGCCCCTCGAGGCTCAGCCAGCCGATGTTGGTGGACTCGGAGAACGCGACCCGGAACGCGCCGTCGCGCTCGACCGTCGCCGCGTGCTCGCGCCGGGAGCTCGTGCCGAAGCGACGCCCACGCGCCGTCACCGTGACCTCGCCGATGTCGTTGGGCATGCGCTCGGGGAAGACGACGCGCCCACTGACCCAAATGGCGTTCGAGCGCGGCGCCGTGCGAAGGACCAGCTCGGGGTCCTCCTCCACGGCGGCTTCACGCCGCGCCGCCGGCTCGCGGCCCGTCTCCGGCGCGCGCTCGCCCTGGGGCACGAGGGCCGCGGGCAGCGTGTCGTCGTCGGGCGTCAGCGCGCGCGGAGCGCCGTCCGGATCGAGCGCGAGCACATCCCTCTCGTAGCTCTCCCCGTTGTCGGACGTCGTGTACCAGAGCGCTCCGAGCGCCAGGGCCAGGGCGGCGAGGACGGGGAGCAGGAGCTTGTTGTTCATCGAGCGGGAGCCTGAGCTGGGGGGACGGTCTATCCGGCAGACTACGGCTCCCCAGGCTCGGATTTCCAGCCGGGGCTGCCGCGACCCCCACCTGCGCGGGCCAGGACGAGGACGCCGACCCGGACGGCGCCGCAGCGCCGGAGCACCGCCGCGCACTCCGAGAGCGTCGCACCGGACGTCAGCACGTCGTCGACCAGCCAGACCTCCCTGTCTCGAAGCGCCCGCGCCGCTCCGCGCACCGGCCGGAACACGCCGGCCACGTTCGCCGTGCGCGAGGCGACGCCCGCTCCTCCCTGGGGCTCGGTCCAGCGCCGCCGCCGCAGGAGCCGGCGCGCCGGTAGATCGAGCTCCGTGGCAACGACCCGCGCCAGGCTCCAGGCCTGGTCGTAGCCGCGCTCGAGCCGCCGCAGCGGGTGCAGCGGCACGGGCACGAAGAGCGCCGACGCCGCGTGGGCTCGATCGCGGTCACGCCGCCGCCTGCGCGCACGATTCGAGCTGGCCCGCCGCGGATCCGGCTCCATCGATGGGTCCTGGACCGAGGGCGGGCCCTGCCGATCCGTGCGCCAGCGCTGCGCCAGCGCGCGGCCGAGCGGTTCGGCGAGGTCCATGCGCCCCCCGTGCTTCAAGGCGAGCACCCACTCACGCAGCGGCGCGCCGACGGCGTAGTCCCCGAGGCAAACGGCGCGCTGGAAGCGCGGGGGCCGGCGGGCGCAGGCTGCGCAGCGGAAGCCGTCCGGGAGTCCGTCGCCGAGCCGCGCTGCGCAGCGGCCACAGCGCGCGCTCGTATCAGCAGCGTCGAAGACGTGCGCGGGACACGGACCACCTCCGGGCTGGCCGCAGCCGCAGAGCGGGCAGCGCTCGGGGAAGAGCGCATCCAGGAGTCCGTCGAGGAGTTCGTCCAGCATCGATCGCCGGGCAACGCTTCGTCCTCAACGACGAACGCGCCCGCAATGCGGACGCGTCGGAGGCGATTCGGTCACGCGCGCGGCGCGAAACTCAGGCGAGGCCCTCTTCGAGATCAGCGTCGTCGACCAGCTCGGCGGGGCGCGCCGGAACAGGTGAATCGCAGACCAGCTGGTTCAGCCGCGTGACGTAGGACTCGACCGTGTCATCGGCGTGGGACGCGAGCCCGAAGAGGTCGCCTACCTCGCGGGCGAGGCCCAGGTCGGCCTCGAAGTCAGCCGGGTGCGTCCGGAAGTACTCACGCAAGTAGCGACGAAACGCGAGCAGCGACCACCACCAGCTCGCGATCAGGAGCGCGACCGCGAGCACGACGATGATGCCGAGCCACATCGCGGGGAACTCCTTGTCCACGCCGGCGGGCAGCGGGCTGTAGTGCCCGTAGAGCTGCAGACCGAACCCGGCGAGCAGGAAGCCGAAGCCGACGTTCACCTGCACGCGGTGGAAGATGTACTCGCGGATCTTCCGCAGCTGCTGGATCTCCCGGCCGAAGCGCTCGACGACCAGCTGCCGCGGATGGCGGAACAGGATCGAATTCGCGAGAAGGAAGGAGCCCACGATCGCGAGAACGAGACCGATGCCCATCCAGTCGGGATGGGCGAGGACGCTCTCGTCGAGCGGGGAGGCTTGCCGGGTGGCCAGGATCATGATCCGCGCAACGTAGGCTCGCCCCCCCAGCCGTGCAAGGCCCCGCGTGCCCGCAGATCGAGATCGGGAAGTTCCTGAAGAATCGCCCTTCTCGGGCCCGGGAAGGCCGGTCGAAGCCTGTCTCGGCCCCCCGAAGGCCCGTAGACTGTCCTCGCTCCGCTGCGCCCCGTCCCTCTTTCCCGGACCCTACCGCGAACCCGCCGCATGACCGACCCCAAGCTGGAGCTCCTGCGCCAGACGGCAGCCCTCGCGCGCCTCGAGCTCACCGACGACGAGGCCCGCGCCCTGGCGCCGCAGTTCGACGCGATTCTCGAGCACTTCGAGGTCCTGGCCTCCCTGGACACCGAGGGAGTTCCGCCCACGCTCGGCGCCTCCGAGCTGCGCGACGTGAAGCGTCCCGACGAGCCGCGTCCGTCGGGCGCGAGCGAGGCCTTGCTCGAAGGCGCGCCGGATCGCCGCGAGCGCTACTTCGGCGTGCCGAAGACACTCGGAGGCGAAGAGTGACGCAACCCCCGTTCGACCTGAGCGCGTGTGGTCTCGCCGACGCGGTTCGCGGTGGCGAACTCGGCGCCCTGGAAGTGACCGACGCCTACCTCGCGCGCATCGAGGCGCACGACGGAGCGCTGCACGCGTTCCACAGCGTCGACGCCGACGGCGCACGCAAGCGCGCCCGCGAGCTAGACGACGCGCGCGCGCGCGGCGATGCGCACGGCACGCTGTTCGGCGTTCCGATCGCTCTGAAGGACAACATGTGCCTGGCTGGCCAGGAGGCGAGCTGCGGCTCGCGCATCCTCGCCGGTTACCGCGCGCCGTACACGGCGACGTTCGTACAGCGACTGCTCGACGCGGGCGCCGTCCCGCTCGGTATGACCTCGATGGACGAGTTCGCGATGGGCTCCTCCGGCGAGAACTCCGCCTACGAGGTCTCGCGCAACCCGTGGGATCCGACGCGCACCGCGGGCGGTTCGTCGAGCGGCAGCGCCGTCGCCGTCGCCGCCGACCTCGCGCCGATCGCGCTCGGCTCGGACACCGGCGGCTCGGTGCGCCAGCCCGCATCGTTCTGCGGCGTCTACGGCCTGAAGCCGACCTACGGGCGCGTCTCCCGCTACGGCTTGATCGCGTTCGGCTCCTCCCTCGATCAGGTCAGCCCGTTCGCGCACGACGTGCGCGACCTCGAGCGCGTGCTGCAGGTCATCAGCGGACACGACGAGCGCGACTCCACCAGTCTCCCCATCCAGCCGTTCGAGCCCGAGCGCCCCGCCGAGCTGCAGCGCCTCGTCGGCCTGCGCATCGGCGTCGCGAAGCCCTACTTCGACGCGGGCGCGGACCCGCGCGTGCGCGAGGTGTGTGAGGAGCGCTTGGAGGTGCTGCGCGGCTGCGGCGCGGAGCTGGTCGAGATCGACCTCCCCCACACCGCCTACGCGATCCCGACCTACTACGTCGTCGCGACCGCGGAGGCGTCCAGCAACCTCGGCCGCTACGACGGCAGCCTGTACGGCGCGCGCACCGACGGCGACGGGAGCCTCCAGAGTATGTTCGCCGCGACGCGCGACGCCGGCTTCGGCGAGGAGGTCAAGCGCCGCATCCTGCTCGGGACCTACGTCCTGTCCGCCGGGTACAAGGACGCCTGGTACCACCAGGCACTGAAGGTCCGCACGCTGATTCGCCGCGACTTCGAGGCCGCCTTCGAGTCGGTCGACCTGATCGCCGGCCCCACGTCCCCCACGCCCC
>CAYGST010000331.1:0-5829 GCA_964352415.1 uncultured Planctomycetaceae bacterium
ATCCACGCGCGCAGGGTCTCGGGTTCGAGGCGCGGCAGGGCGACGCTGGGCCAGGCACCGAGTCGTGGTGGAGTCTCGCCCGCGCAGAGCCCGAGCACGGTGATCGGGGCCGGGCTCGCGCCGCGCTGGCGCAGTTGGCGCGCCGCGCGCGCCAGGAAACTGAAGCGCAGCTGATCCTCGTGTCGCTCCGGTCGCAGCGGGACGAGCAGGACGCCGCCGCCGCAGCACTCGAGCGCGTGCGCGCAGAGGGTCGCGAGGTCGCCGCCGCGCACGCCGATTGCGCGCGGCGTCGCGAGCGCGGCGCTGCAGCCGGCGAGCGCGAGGCGCAGGCGCAGCGCCTCGGCGACCTCGTCGGGGTCGTCGCCAACGGGCAGCGTGAGGAGTTGATCGGGCGTCCCCTCCAGCAGGCTCCGCGGATCCCAGTCGTCCGGCGCTCCGAGCGCCGACCAGCGCAGGCGTCTGTGCTGCAGGTCCTCGTTCTGCACCGGAGGCGCGAGCCCGAGCCGGTCGCGCAGCTCGCGCTCGACGCGTGCCGCGGAAGCGGGCCGTCGGGCCGGGTCGCGCTCCACGAGCCGTTCGACCAGGCTGCGCGCCCAGGCGGGTAAGTCCTCGACCCGCGTACCCGTGGCGGTGAACAGATCGTGCTGCGGGAACAGCGCATAGAACTCGGTCGCCGTCACGGTGGCGCGCGTCAGGAGCGCGTGCAGCAGCACGCCGACCGCGAACAGGTCCGAGGCCGTCGTGGTCGCGCCGCCCGTGAGCGCTTCGGGGGCGACGTAGAAGAGGCTGCCCCCGCGCTGCGACGCGCCTTCGCGGCGGGACAGCCCGAAGTCGGTCACGTGCGGCCGGCCGTCGGCGTCGACGATCACATTGGCGGGCTTGAGGTCGCCGTGCAGGAACCCGCGCTCGTGCAGGTGCTGGAGGGCAGGCAGCAGCTGTGCGACCACGGCGCCGATCTCCTCGGCCCGTCGGCCTGCGGCCCAGCTCCCCAACTCCTCGCCCGGGACGAAGCTGCGCGCGACCCAGGACTCGCGCGTCGACTCGATCCGCCCGTGCCCCGCGAGACGCGCCAGCCCCGGGTGGTCGAGCGCGGCCAGAGTGGCGAGCTCTGCCGCGTCCGCCCCCTGGGCGGAGAGGCGCAGGACGACCTCGCCGGCCGGTCCACGGGCGTGCAGGACCGCCGACGCCGGTCCCTCGGCCAGGGTCCTCAGGGCGATGAAGCCGTCGGGCAGGTTTCGGACAGGGACGGTCATCGGATCAGCGTAGTCCAGGTTCTGGATCATGCGTCTGGATTCTGGACGCTGGCGAGGCGTTGCGTCGTAGAGCTGGATGGAGGCGCTGCCCGTTGGCGTTCGCCTTCGGGCGGGGCTCCCGGGTGGCCGGAAGCCGCTCCTCCACCCCGCGGGCGGGGAGGGCAAGGGCCGGATCCGGGGATAGAGTGGTGAACGGGCACGCCATTTGGTTCCCCCCGTGCATGAAGCGATCCAACCCTCTCCGCTGCTTCCTCGCGCTCGCGCTCCTGGGCGCAGACGCCAACGCCTTTGGCGACGAACTCCCGGTCCACCTCGGCGACCCCGCGAGGGGTGGGGAGCTGCGGGCCTTCGCGGAAGGGACAGGGGACCTGCTCGCGCCGGACTCCGCGCTACGCGGGGTCCGGCTGCTCCCGATCCAGCTCAACGCCTGGCTGGAGCGGGACGCCGCGCGGCCGGATCACGCCCGCCAGCGGAGTGACCTCGTGGGCCTCGGCCGCGTCGAGCTGCCGAACGGACTCGGCGTCCTCCACCGCTTCGAGCGTCGGCTGCCGGGCGGCGCGCGCCGCTTCGGCTTCCTGCGCGTCGACGGCGTCGGTGACATCCACCTGCTCGCAGAGCGCTCGGGGTCCGGGGCCCACGGCGCGGACGACGCCTACGTCGATCGCGTGACGATCGCACCGGACGCGACGACGTTCCTCACGTGCACCAAGCCAGCCGCCGGCGGCGACGTTCTCGAGGTCGACCTCGTCTCGGGGATCGTCGTCGATCGCACGCCGCAGACGCCGCCGGTCAACTGGCTGCCGCAGAGTCTGCGCCGCGGAACGGGCTGGACGCTCGCCGTTGCGCGCGACGGCGTCTGGCGGGGCGGCGCGCTCCCTGGTGATGCGCTCGCACCCGTCGCGCTGCCCGGTGCACCGAGCCGCTACACCGGTGAGGTCGTCCTGAGCGCGGATGGGTCGCACGCCGTCACCACGGCTGGGAGCGGCTCCGCGCTCTTGCACGCCTTCGTCCTCGACGCCTCCGGCCCGGCCGTGCGCGCGACGCGCGACGCCCAGCGCCTCGCCGGCGCGGGCTTCGCGCCCGAGGCGCTGCACGGCCCGTTCCTCGCGGTCTCCGACGACGGATCGCACTGCGCCTGGCGCCGGCTCGGCGCGACCGCGCAGCTCTCGAACGAGCTGTTCCTGCGGCGCACGGCGGCGCCCGCGCAGCAGGCGGGCACGCAGGTCACGGCGGACGCGCTCGTCACCGACACCCTCGACGAGGTCGGAGTCCTCACGCTGTTCCAGCCGGACAAGCTGCTCGTCGCCATCGGCGAGAAGGGCGGCGACCCCGGCGTCGGGATCGAGAAGGTCGATCTGTTCGAGGTGAGCCTCGACCCGGGCGGCGCGGCGCAGCTCGTCAATCGCACCGGCAGCTCCGGCGACTTCAGCGCGCCGTTCCTCGCCGCGCCGACGATCACGCCGCTGGAGCGGCGCTGGATCCCCGCGGCGCAGGCGGAGGTCTTCCACGACGAGACCAGCGGGGGAGGAGGTCGCTTCGTCGCCGTTCGGCCCGGCGTCTCCGGCGTTCAGGTGCTCGACTCCGACGTGAAGGAGGTGCAGTTCGTCGAGGTCGTCGGCGCGCGACTCGTCGTCGCTCTGCGGCGCGCTTCGGGGAACAAGCCGTATCAGCTCGTGAGCTGGCCGGCGAACCTGATGGGGGCGCCGGTGGTGCACTTCGACGCGGGCGACGACGAGCTCCTGCAGCCCTCCGTCGGCGGAGACTGGGTGGCGTTCGCGTGGCGGGGTCGGCCTGTTCACGCAGCGCGCCGGATCCAGGTCCTGGACGGCTGTGATCCAATCGCTGGATGGTTGGCCGTGGAGGAGGAAGGTCGGGGCACGCAGGGCGCCGGTTCGGGAATCGATCGCTCCCCAGGAAACGGCTCCCAGCGGCTTCATTGCCCGTTTCGAGGCGATTCTCGAAGGCCTGGGTCGAAAGACTCGCCTGCTTGGCACGGCTCTTGGACTCCCCGGTCGTCGCGCAACGACGCGCGCCGAATCGACCCCCTACGAACCCTCTCGGGAACGAACCATGAAGCAACTCACCTCTCTCACGACCAGTGTCCTGCTGCTCGGCGCCACGGCCTCGGCGCAGATCTCCTTCAACAACGCGGGCGCCCTCGCGACGGGGCAGCGCCCTGACAGCGTTGCCTTCGGCGACTTCGACGGGGACGGCGACCAGGACCTCGCCGTGACCAGCGGTCCGCAGGGCGGCAACCTCGACGCAGTCGAGGTCTGGTCGAACGACGGCGCCGGCAACTTCACCCAGACGGCGGTGATCCCGACTGGCAACAACAGCGGTCCGTCCGGGCTCGTGGCGGCCGACCTGAACGGTGACGGCCGCCCGGAGATCGCGGTGGCTCTGCACAACCAGAGCTCGGTGCTCACGCTGGTCAACGACGGCTTCGGTGGCTTCGCGGCGGGCGGAAGCGCGGCGACGGGCTTCGACCCGCGTCACGTCGCCTCGGGAGACGTCGACGGTGACGGGGACACGGACGTCGTCTCGTCGAACCGCGACGGCAACAGCGTGACCGTTCTGCTCAACACGGCGGGGACGCTTTCGGCTGCCGGGACCACCTCGGTCGGCGTGGACCTGCGCGGCGTCGTCGTCGCGGACTTCGATGGCAACGGACTCGACGATGTCGCCGTCTCCAGCCACGACACGCGCCAGGTCGCCGTGTTCATCAGCAGCGGCGGCGGCGCCCTCGGCGCTCCGAGCCTGCTCTCGGTCGGTGCCAACCGCCGCCCGGAGGGCCTCACGGCCGGGGACTTCGACGGCAATGGCACGATCGATCTGTGCGCCGCGACCTCGCTCAACGACGACAGCTGGGCAACGACGTTCTCGAACCTCGGCGGCAGCTTCGGCGGCGCCCAGCACTTCGCGTTCCTGGGCAACGACCCCGGGCCGATCGTCAGCGCCGACTTCGACTTCGACGGCGACCTGGACCTCGCCGCTGCGAATCAGGACTCGAACAGCGTCTCCGCGCTCCAGAACAACGGCGCGGGTGGGTTCGGTTCTCCGACGACCATCACGGTCGGGGCGGCGCCCGAGGCGCTGGCTGCGGGAGACCTCGATGGAGACGGCGACGCCGACCTCGCGGTCGTCAATCGCGACAGCAACAACCTCACCCTGCTCGAGAACCCGGGCGGCGGCGCCGGCTGGAGCAGCTTCTGTTCGACCTCGGCCAACTCCGTGGGCGCTGGTGCGCTGATGGGAGCCTCGGGCAGCGTGTCGCTCGCCGACAACGCCTTCACCGTGCGCGTGAGCGGCGCGCCGAGCACGGTCGGCCTCTTCTTCTACGGTAGCCAGCAGACGCAGAGCCCCGCCGGCAACGGCAGCCTGTGCGTCGCCGGCCAGACCGTCCGCATGAACCCGGCGACGGTTGCGGACGGCGCTGGCGCGAACAGCCGGCTGCTCGACTTCACCGGCGGCAACCCCGCGACAGGCAGTGGCACGATCTCGCCCGGCTCCACCTGGTTCTTCCAGTACTGGTACCGCGATGTCGCCGCCGGCGGAGCGCAGTTCAACTTCTCCGATGGCCTGCAGGTGAACTTCACCCTCTGAGATTCGAAGGAAGGCTGCCCCCGGGCGGTCATCTCGATCGAGCGACCTCGAGGCGCGCCAACCGTTCGCGGGAGGCGCGCCTCAGTCGTTCGAGCGATGCAGTACCGTGGTCTTGCGATGCCCCGCCCCGTCTCCAACCCGCCGAACCCCTGGGCCGGTCCGCACGTGGAGTGGCTCGGCGAACCGCCGGCCGCGCGGCTGCAGGTCTACGAGGAGGAGGCGAAGAGCCTCATCACGAAGAACGACTCGCCCGACGTGCCGTTCCGGCTCGGCGTGAACCCGTACCGCGGCTGCCAGCACGGCTGCGCCTACTGCTACGCGCGGCGCGGGCACCAGTTCCTCGACTGGGGGGTCGGCACGGACTTCGAGACGAAGATCGTCGCCAAGGTCAACGCGCCCGAGGTCTTGCGGCGCGAGCTGGCGCGCGGCGGGTGGCAGGGGGAGGGGATCGCCTTCTCCGGCGTCACGGACTGCTACCAGCCGCTGGAGGCGAGCTACGAGCTCACGAAGCGCTGCCTCGAGGCCTGCCTCGAGTTCCGCGCGCCGGTCGGCGTGATCACGCGCGGCAACCTCGTGCGGCGCGATGCCTCGCTGCTCGCGCGGCTGCACGCGCGCAGCGCCGCGAGCGTGTACGTCAGCATCCCCTCGGTCGACGCGCAGCACTGCCGCACGCTCGAGCCGCTCGCGCCGACGCCGGACGCGCGCTTCGAGACGTTGCGCCAGCTCGCGGACGCGGGCGTCCCGGTCGGCGTCGCGGTCGCCCCCGTCATCCCCGGCCTCAGCGAGCACGCGATCCCGGAGATCCTCGAGCGCGCCGCCGAAGCCGGCGCGACGCGAGCCTTCCTCATCCTGCTCCGACTGACCGACGACGTCGCGCCCGTCTTCTACGAGCGCCTGGAGGCGGAGCTCCCCGCGCGCGCGGCGCGCGTGCGCAGCGCCCTCGAGGAGCTGCGCGTCGCTCAGGGAGCCGGGC
>CAYGST010000332.1:0-5826 GCA_964352415.1 uncultured Planctomycetaceae bacterium
CGGCAACGCGGGGGCGGCTGGCGAAGGCTGCGCCAACAGCTCCGGCGCGGGCGCGCTGCTGGCCGGCAGCGGCACCATCGTCGCCTCGAACGACGACCTGGTCCTCGTCGGCTCCCAGCTGCCCTCGGGCGTCCCGAGCCTGTTCTTCAGCGGCCCGAACAACCTGGGCTCCGGCGCCGGCAACCTCTTCGGTGACGGCGTCCGCTGCGCCGGCGGTTCGCTGACGCGTCTCGAGGTCGTCTTCGCCGACGGCCAGGGAAACGCCACCAGCACGGTCGGCATCGCCAGCGCCCTCGGCGCGACGACCGGCACGCAGAGCTACATGCAGCTCTGGTACCGCGACCCGAGCGGCCCCTGCGGCAGCCTGTTCAACGTCTCGAACGCCCTCGACGTCGTCTGGCAGTAGCTTCGACCGCGTAGGGCCCCGACCCGCGAGCCTCCGCTCCGGGATCGGCCCTGCGCTCCAGAACGCAGCGTCACCGGGCTTCGGCTCGAGCGACGAGGCTCCAACGGGACGCCGCGCGCCTAGGCGCGCGGCGTCCTGCTGCGTTGGGGCCCGCGTGCGGACCGGGACCGTCAGGGACAGACGTCGTTGACCGCGCCCGGGGTCCCGGTGTCCGGCCCCGCACCGATGGTGGTCGAGCCATGACACCAGAGCGCCGGATCGTCGTTCGCCATCGAGCTGATCACCGGGTCCCCCAGGGAGATCGACTGCCCCGCCGTGTCCGGCCAGCGCAGACCGTCGTCGTAGTCGACGACGTCGAGCAGATGTCCGAGCGTGTCGTAGACCAGGATCTCGTCGCTCGAGTTCTTGAGCGAGAAGCCGCTCCAGGCGTAGTCGACGGGCACGCCACCGTTGGTCCCCGGGTCCGCGTCGTTTCCGAGGACGTAGCGCGTCCCGGGCGCGAGGAGCATCCCCAGTCCGCCGTTCTGCAGGGTGAACGAAGCGCCCGTGAGGTCCGCGATCGTCACGCCCTCGATGTCGAGCCGCCAGCTCTGGTTCACGCGCAGCTCGATCCACTCGCCGTTGCTGTCGCTCACCGCCGTCGGGTCCTTCATGAACTCCGTGACGACGAGGTCCCCCGGCGACGCCAGGGAGCCCTGGGAGGTCATCGCGGACGAACCGGCGCCCGCGGGCTGCAGGGTGATCGGGATCGAGAAGCCGCCTTGCAACGGCTGCCCCGCCGCCGGGGGCTGGTAGGCCTGCAGCACGGTCCGCTGCGAAACGGTCATGCCGAAGAGGTCGAGGGTGCCCGAGGCCGGCAGCGCCAGCTCGACGACCCGGCGCGGCGCGACGCGACGGTGGTCCTGCTCGTCGCCGGGGGTCCAGTCCCCGACGAGCAGCAGCAGGCGCCGCGCCGGATCCCCGGAGAGCTCGAGGCGCCCGCGGCCGTCGCCTACGAGCGTCGGGCTCGGGGCCGAGAGCGGGGCCGCGGCCGTTCCCCAGCTGCGGCCCGCGCCGCGGACCGAGGCCGGCTGGACGGCTCCGGCCGGTTCCCCGCTCGGCAGAGCGGTGGCTGAGCCCGCGGCCAGGGTCGCGCGCGCGCCGCACGGGTTCGTGGCGGCAGCCGCGAGGCCGACCGAGGGAAGCGCGGCGCAGAGGGCCGCGCCGAGGAGGTGCTTGATGTTCACTCTGTTCTCCTGATCCCCGCTGACGGGGTGAGGTCTGGGTTCTCGAGTCGAAGGCCAGGCGCAGTGCGCTGCGCCGGCCCAGGAACGACGCTCGGCCGCGCCATCGGTTTCGCCTCGAGTCAGGATCGCGTTCGAGATCGGCGGTGCTCCGTGGAGGCCCTCGAGGACCCCCGCTAAGCTGCGCCCATGAAGTGCCTGCTCAAGCTCGCCGTGATCGGCGTCCTCCTCCTCGCCCTGCTCGTCGGCGGCGTGTTCCTCTTCATCGACACCGTCGTGGAGACCGCCGTCACCAAGGGCGTGACCTTCACCACCCAGCAGGAGACGACTCTCGGCAGCGCCAACGTCCAGCTGCTCTCCGGCAAGCTCGGCTTCGAGGAGCTCGCGATCGCCAACCCGCCCGGCTTCGAGGAAGGTCCGATGCTGCGCATCGCCGGCTTCCAGACCGCCCTCGACAGGAACGGGACGCAGGAGGACGTCGTCCACCTGACGGAGCTGAAGCTCGACGGGCTCGAGCTCGCGCTCGAGCTGAACGGCAAGACGCACAACCTCGAGCCGCTGCTCGCGCGCCTGAAGGAGCTCAAGGGCGCGGACCCCACGGGCCCCGGCGCCGGCGACCCCGAGCCGACCGAACCGACCGGCCCGACGACCCAGGAAGACCCCGGCCCCGAGATCAAGATCGGGCGCATCGAGATCACGAACCTGAAGTCGAGCCTGCGCATCACCGGCGTGCCCCTCGCCGACGGCGTCTACCAGCTCGAGGTGCCGGACATCCTGATCGAGGACTTCGACGACGACATGCAGTCGGCGACGGTCGTCGAGTGGAGCGCCTACCTGCTCGAGACGCTGCTCAGCGCCTCGCTCGCCGCCGGCGACGAGGTCTTCCCGCAGGAGTGGCAGAAGCTCTTCGCGGGCGGGCTGCTCGAGAGCGGGCTGCTCGACGGCGACCTCGAGGCCGTGCAGGAGTACATCGAGGGCCTCAGCGAAGAGCAGCTCGACGCGCTCGAGGCGCAGGGCAAGGACGAGCTGAAGAAGCTCGAGGACGAGTACAAGAAGGAGCTGCGCGACAACCCCGCCGGCGTGATCGACAAGGCGAAGGGCGACCTGAAGGACACCGAGAAGAAGCTGAAGGGGCTGTTCGGGAAGGACTGAACGGCGCGGCGCGGAGCGGCGGGCTGCTAGGGTGGGCCCATGAAGCTCGCGCTCGCTCTCGTCCTCGGCCTCGTCCTCGGCGCGGCCTGCACCGCTCTCGTGCAGCCCACGGCCCGCGTCGTCCCCTCCGATCCCCGGCCGCTCGACGCCTCCACGGAGCCGCCGGCAGCCGCCGCCGCCCCGGATCGCGCGCTCCCCGGCGCGCCGCACGGGGACGCCCGCGTCGACGACGACGCCCCGCCCCGCGCACCGACCGGCGCGCGACGCGCGGACGCCTCCGACCCGCTGTTCTCGACGGCGCTCCTCGCGCACCACGACGCCGAGTACGCGCGCGGCTGGCGCGAGGTTCGGGACGGGGACATCGAGCCCGCGCCGGCGCTCCTCGCTTCCGCCGGGACCCGCTTCCGCGAGGGAGTGCTCGCGCTGTCCGCGAGCCTCGGCGAGCGGGACGCGGAGGATGCGAACGAGCGCGATGCACTCGCGCGCAGCCTGGAGACGCTCGACGTCACTGCGCTGCTCGAGTTCGCCCGCGGCGGCGTCTGGCGCCCCGAGCCCGGCTTCCTGCGCAGCGATCGCTTCGAGGCGCTCTGGACTCCGGGTCCCGTGAGCGCGACGGTCGACGGCGCGACCTTCGCCGCCGACCGCAATGCGACCCTCGAGGCGGGGGTCACGCTCAGCTTCCCGGTCGGCGTGCACGTTCTCGACGAGCGACGGCTGGCCGACCAGGACGGCGTCATCCCCGCGGACGTCACGCTCATCGGCGCGGGTAAGGACGCCACGCTGCTCCGTATCGGCGACATCAGCTCGCGCGGCTTCCTGCAGCACCTCACGATCCGCGACATGACCCTCGACGCGGACAACGACGGGCTGTTCGACCTGCGCGTCGCGGGCGCGCTCGTCGACCTGCAGCGGGTGCGCATCGTCCGCTTCGACGCGGCGCACGGCGGCTGCACCACGCTCAGCTCCAGCAAGGGCGGCCTGTATCGCCTGCGCGACGTCGACTTCGTCGGCGGCTACGGGCGCTCGCCGGGCCGGGGCGACCTGATGGACGGCTCCCCGATCCTGGCCTCGTTCGAGAACTGCCGCTTCGAGCGCATCGAGATGACCGACCTGACCCCGGGCCAGGGTTCGCAGGTGCGCTTCACGGACTGCCACTTCATCACCGAGTCCGATCCGATCCGCCAGGAGCCGGGCCTCGCCTTCGAGCGTTGCCGCTACGAGCCGCTCGAGCCGGAGGACATCACGACGAAGCCGCTGAGCGAGCTCTTCCCGGGCGCGCAGTAGCCGGCGCGAGAGGCACCAGCCCCGCAGCCACCCTGCGTCACTCGCTGCCCAACGAGGCCCCGAGCGCCTGCGCGTCCGACACGAAGCGCTCGAGCTTCGCGAGGTACGGCTCGTCGGCGGGCGCGAGGGTGCCGGCGCGCTGCAGCTCGCCCAGCGCGTCGCGCGCGGCCTGGAACGCGGCTTCGGCCTCGACCGCGTGGCTGGCTCGCTCGGCGACGGGCCGCGCCTCGTCCTTGCAGGCACCCATGTGGTACGCGCCGAGGTTCGTCAGGCACGCGACGAGGTCGCGCTGCGCCTCGGCCAGGGTCGGGTCGTCGTCGCGCAGCGCTGTGAAGACCGCGAGCGCGCGCTCGTTGTACTCCAGCGACTCCGCGAAGCGCTCGAGCCGGGTTAGCGCGCCGGCGATCGTGCTGAGGCTGATCGCGAGGTCGCGCCGCGCGCGGCGGTCGTCCGGGTCACGGCGCAGCAGCTCCTCGAGCGTACCCTGGGTCTCCAGCAGAACCGCGAGCGCCTCCTCGTGGCGGTCGAGGCGCGTGAGCACCATCCCGAGCACCTGCTGGCCCGCCGCGCGGTTACGGCACACCAGCACGTCGCGCGGATCCGCCTCGACGAGTCGACGCGCCTGCTCGTCCGCCTCGCGCAGGATCTCCGCCGCGTCGTCCAGCCGCCCCGTGTGCAGGTAGAGGTTCCCCAAGGAGCTGAGCACGGAGGCGTAGATGCCGCGCAGCTCCACGTCCCGCGTGCCATCCGCGAGGAGCTCGTCGAGCAACTCGCGCGCTTCGAGCGAGCAGGCCTCGGCGCCTTCGATCTGGCCCTGCCGGCCGAGGACGTCCGCCAGCTTGCTGTTCGCGATCGCGAGGTCGCGCCGGTACCGATCGTCGCCTGGGTGCTCCTCGGCAACCACGCGCATCAGCTCGAGCGACTCCTCCAGGTGCGCCCGCGCGGAGTCGAGGGCGCCCTCGTCCCGCTCGCGCTGCGAGAGCCGCTCGAGCACAACGGCGCGCGTCGCGCGCGCCGCGCTCGACGCCGATTCCGCGTCGACGAGCGACAGCGCCTCCTCCAGTCGTTCATGGGCCCGCACCGCCTCGCCGTCCAGCAGATCGAGGTCGGCGTTGCGATAGAGGCTGCGCGCGACGAGGTCTCGGAGCCCGACGGACTGAGGATCACGTTCGAGCAGCTCACGGCCCATCGCCGCGCCCTTCGCATAGCTCTCGCGCGCTTCGTCACGCAGGCCGAGGCTCGAGTTCAAACTCCCCCCCTGAAGGTCTCCGAGGCGCAGGTAGGCGTTCGCGAGCTCCACCTGAATCTCAGGATCGTCCGCCTCTTCCTCCGCGAGCCGGGCGAGGTGCTCGAGCGCCGAACGCACGATGCGTTCGCGCGCCTGGACCGAGCCCTCGAGCGGCCCGATGTCGCCGCTGACCTCGAAGATGAAGGTCGAGGCGAGCCGGCGAATCGTCTCGTAGTTGCGCTGCGCCTCCGCGCTGGCGGCCTCGGCCTCGGCGAGGTGCTGCACCGCCTCGGCGCGCGCCGCTTCGGCAGCGACGAAGTTCTCCTCGGCCTCCTCCGTCGCCTCGGAGGCCTCGACATAGAGCGAGGAGCTCGTCAAGAAGCCGACGAGCAGGCTGAGGACGAGCCCCGCGCCGATCAGGCTCGCGGCGCGGTTGCGGCCGATGAATTTTCTCGTGCGGTAGGAGAGCGTGTTCGGGCGCGCGTTCGAAACGCCTCGAAGGCGACCTCGACACGATCGTCCTGATGGCGCTG
>CAYGST010000333.1:0-5814 GCA_964352415.1 uncultured Planctomycetaceae bacterium
GACGGGTGCGGCGCGAGAGACGCAGCGGGCGCCGTCGGCCGGTCGCTCGCGACGTCTCTGCCAGGGTCGAAGGCTCCCCCGCGCGGCGTCGCAGCTCACCCCGTTCAGAGAGAAGCCAGCGGACAACCCCAGCCGGGCTCAAGCGGGCGCTGGCCCCAGCACGACAAGCAGGTCGCACCCGCCTCCGGGGCCAGTCGACCGCGCGCAGGCTTCCTGGCACCGCCGACACCACCGGACGGGACGACCTCGACCCCGCCCCCATGAGCACGCCCACCTCGACCGCGCCGTCCGCGACTCCCCTCCTGTTCTTCGCGTGGAGCGAGGAGCCCGGCCGACCGCTCGAGTTCGGCGCGGAGTCGCTCCGTGAGCGGCTCGGACTCGTCGAAGACCCGAGGGCCTCGTGGCTCGACAGCCTGCTGGACGCGGACGGCCGCGCCGCGCTCGACGCCGCCTCCGCAGCCTCGCACGAGAAGAATGGAGACCCGGTCGACGTCGGCACGCTGGAGTTCCGCCGCGCCGAGGGCGCACTCCATCGTCTGCGTCTCACCGTCGTGCACGAACCCGCGCTGGATCGCTACCTCGCAACCGCCGTCGAGGTCGACGGGCAGCTCGCCACCGAGGCCGCGCTGGCGGAGAAGTCCACCCGCCTCGAGCTGGTCCTCGAGGGCACGCGCCTCGGGATGTGGGACTGGAACCCGCAGACCGGCGAGGTCGCGTTCAACGAGCGCTGGGCGGAGCTGCTCGGCCACTCGCTCGAGGAGATCCCCTTCACGCTCGCGTCCTGGGAGAGCCGCGTGCATCCCGAGGACCTCGCGGGCTGCTACGCCGACATCACGGCGCACCTCGAGGGGAGGACGACCTTCTACGAGAACGTGCATCGCATGCGCCACGCCAGCGGCGAGTGGGTCCACATCCTCGACCGTGGTCGCGTCATGGAGTGGGACGCGGAGGGGCGACCGACGCGCTTCACGGGAACGCACACGGACATCACGGCGCAGAAGCTCGCCGAGCTGGAGGCGCGCCAAGCCTCCAGCGCCAAGAGCCTGTTCCTCGCGACGATGTCGCACGAGATCCGCACGCCGCTCAACGGCATCCTCGGCCTCCTTCAGGTCCTCGAGGGCACTGAGCTCAATGCGTCGCAGCGCGAGCTGCTCTCGCTGATCGGCCAGAGCGGCGAGCACCTGCTCGTGCTGATCAACGACATCCTCGACCTCTCGAAGATCGACGCGGGCAAGCTCGAGCTCGACTCGCAGCCGACGGACGTCGCCGCGGTCCTGGAGTCCATCGCCGGCCTCTTCGAGCACCACGCCGGCGAGAAGGGCATCGAACTGCACTGCCTCCTCGAGCTCCCGGAGGACCGCTGGTTCCGGACCGACAGCCACAGACTGCGGCAGGTCGTCGCGAACCTCGTCTCCAACGCCGTGAAGTTCACGTCGAAGGGCGAGGTGCGGCTCGACGCGCGCACCGAGTCCGAAGGCGAGACCGAGGAGCTGATCGTGACGGTGACGGACACGGGCCGCGGCATCGGCAATGTCGATGCGATCTGGGAGGGCTTCCGCCAGGAGGACGCCACGATCACGCGGACTCACGGGGGCACGGGTCTCGGCCTGACCATCTGCAAGAGCCTCGCCGAGCTGCTCGGTGGCGGGATCCGCGTCGAGAGCGAACTCGGCGCCGGCTCCTCGTTCGAGCTGCGCCTCCCCGTGCTGACCTGCCCCGCGGAGCGCGCGCCGTTCGCGGCGTCGGCCGACGTCCTCGACGAGGCGCTCACCTCGCTGAAGGTGCTCGTCGCCGAGGACAACCGCGTGAACCAGAAGGTCGCCGAGGGAATGTTCCAGCGCCTCGGCCTGGATGTCGTCCTCGTGAACGACGGGCTCGAAGCCGTCGAGCGCTGCGCCGCCGAGCTCTTCGACCTCGTCCTGATGGACCTGCACATGCCGCAGCTCGACGGACTGCAGGCCGCGCGCGAGCTCATCGAGGCCCACGGCGACACGTGCCCGCGCATCGTCGCGCTCTCGGCCGACGTCTCCCCGGAGAGCGCCGCCCAGTGCCGCGAAGTCGGCATGGACGGCTTCCTCAGCAAGCCGTTCCGACTCGGCGAGCTCGAGGCGGTCCTGCGCGCGACGCGCACGCGCTGAGCCGCCCCGACGCCGGCCTCACTGCAGGCTGCTCATGCTCGGCAACAGGAACTCGAGCGACGCATTCGCCCCGAGCGCCGCGAGCGGCACCAGCCACGCCCGCAGGATCGGATGCGACCAGAACGGCGCGAAGACGCCGGAGTGGAGGCTCTTGAGCTCGTCGATAGCAACTCCGAGGCGGGAGCGGACGTCGCCCGACGGCTCGAAGGCTCGTTGAGCGGAGAGGTCATCGAGGCTGTGCTCGCGAATCCGTGCCGCCGCCTGACGAAGTCCCTGCGCAGCGATCAGGATGACCAGGAACGACAGTCCAAGGATGCAGACAAGCGCGACCGGCCAGGTCCAACGATCGAAGACGCTGGCTCGCGAGACGACCATCAGGAACAAGACCATGCCCGGCCACCGAATGAATCTGGCAACCGGATCGGCCAGGTCACGGGCCAGCTCCACGCGAGCCAGCTCGCGATAGTAGTGAGGCACCGGGCGGAGAGCGAAAGGCACCACTACAGGTGGAGTGAAGCGCTGCGCGAGCAACTCGGCCTTGCGCTCGAAGAGCGGGTCGTTCGAGTCGGCCTTCTTGATTCTTCTCAGCGCCTTCCTCGCAAGCACGGTGATACGGAGCACGAAGAAGTTCAGCCCGAGGAATCCGAGTACGGAAGTCAGCAACGCGAATCGCTCGAGTAGGTAGACCCCCTCCGTCCGAATCGGGACCAAGTCTCGGCCGAGATGGTCGAATGCCAGGCCGCAGCAAGAATTGAACAGCAAGGCCGGCACGACCGTGGCCCAGATGAGCGGCCATTTTCTCGTGGACCTCAAGAACTCCGCACGAATCCGGTGAACGCTTCCTCTTTCGCCCCAATTCTCGGTGAGCTCCTTCGAAGCTACGGGTGGGCTCCAGGCTTTCAGCCGACTCCGTACCCGTCGCAGTCCATGGGCGACGCTGCACAGTCCAACCAAGGAGCACAGGGCGGCGAGCACACGAAGCACGATCGTCGGCCAGGCACTGATCCCCTCGAACAGGAAGAAGGGTTCGGCACTGAACGTCATCATCGACCTACCCGCTCCCCATGAGACCGTGAGCAAGTAGAAGAAGACCATCATCGGAATCCCGATCGCCACGACAGCAGACAGGCGCGGATACGCGGGAACGGCTCGCTTCAGCTTGCGCTTCGCCGAGCGAACGGCGAGCAGCGCTCGACTTCGCCTCGGCCTCGACCGCGGTCCCGGCCTGGCCTCCAAGAGCGAGCCCAATCGTAGTCGACGCCGCTTGAGTCGATGAAAGCCCCAGGCGATGGAAGAGAGGACGATGACTACAGCCGCCAGGAAGAGGAGTCCTACACCCTTCTTGTTGGCTGATCGAAGCGCCCACGAATGGGGAGCTTCGGGAGAGTTGAGTACATCTTGGACCGCAGCGGAGTCCGCCCCGCCCAGATCGTGACCGCACCCCAGATGCGCTCTCTCGCTCGAGCCGTCTTGCTGGGCCTCCGCGGCGAAGCTCAGCTCGTGAAGCCTGGACCGGCCGACCTCGTAGATGCGTGGATCGCAGCCAGCAACACCCGGGCTTGAGCCGGGCCCGAGACAGCGAGCCTCGAGAGCCCGAGCAGTTGAGAGGAAGGTCGCGAGCTGATAGCCAGACCGCATGGGTACAACCATCTGTGCTGGCTGCAGTACCTCGAGGTCCGAGAGGTGACGCCCCACTCTGATTCCGTGGTACGAGGCAATCAGCATACCGAGCGAATGCGGAGACGACTGACTCGGCAGGAGCCGCGCATCGACATCCGTCGTGAAGAAGATGGCCTCGGGGAAGAGCGGCCTCAGCTCCTGGATGAGGACGGCCTTGTCGTAGACGTCCGTACCCAGGATTCCGATCGCGTCATAGGGGGCGGAGTTGGGACCATCTCCTTGGTTCGCGAGAACCTGTTCCTTGATCCGTCGGATGTAGTCGGTTCGGCCCTCTCCCGTGGAGGGCTCCTGGAGGATTGACTCAACATCCAAGGCCTCGATTCCAGGAATTCGCCCGTCCAGTCCGCGCATGTATTGCAGGAGCAGATCGACGTCGAAGTGCCCGGGGCCGAAGATGGACTGCGTGGCGTCGTCGAGCAACGACTTCCAAGCTCGTCCGTAGTTGGTGTCGAGCTCGGTCACGAGCCCGATGCGAAAGCTCGCCCCGGGCGCACCGTCTGCCGGTGTCAGTTCATCCAGCGACTTGGTGAATTGGCAGGAGCGCAAGAGCCAGCGCGCGCCCATGCCAAGCACACTGGGCAACGACCTGGGGTCATTCAGCTCTGGACTGTCGCGCGCCAACGAACCGCAAGGGAACTCGTAGTCATGCGGGAATCGATCTGGCCTCCGGAGAAGGAACTCTTTCAGGAGAGTCGTCGCCAGACGGTCGTCGGCTCCGATCATCCGTTGAAAGCGAAGCCCGCAGCGCCACCTCAACGCTGCCGGCGGCGCACCTTCGACATCACGCGAGTCGAGGTCAGACTGCGGCATCGCCCGCTTCGGCGGCATCGCGGTGGCGTTCACGCGCACGTCAGCGAGCGTCAGGGTCGCTCGATGGGAGTAGAGAGTTGCCTCCGCAATCCACCCCTTCTCGTCCTTGGGAAGGCAATCGGGCCATTGACCATCGTCGTCCAGCATCTCCACGAGAACTGTCGAATCGCTCGGCCCGAGAATTGCGACCTGAACGTCCAGCTGAGGCGACTGACGAGGCATCAGGGTCTCGATCGCGCTCGCGATTCGCACCAAGGGGTTGTCAATGATGGACTGCTCATCGACCCAAAGGACGAGCACCTTCCTTCCAGTGACTTGTCTTGAACTTGACCGGCCAAGACTTGGCGCTGGCTGACACTGATACCACTCGAACGGCAAGATCAAGCGGTCCAGGGAAGGCTCGGCGGTACACGATTCGTTCCCCCAGTGGGTGCGCCGATACACGTCGACTCGATTGGTGGAGGGGACCTCCACCAAGCCCAAGAAGTCCGGAGCCGCGGGAACGAGCGCCAGCGACACGTCCGCCTCCTCGCCACAGTTCCAGGGCGCCTCGTTCTCGCCTGCCCGATGCTTCCAGCTCGTCGTCAAGGCCGACACGACTGCGTACCTCTCCCGCAACCGCGTCTCGTGCTCTTCAGCCCGATTCTCACCCGAGACGAGCACGGGTAGCACCAGCAGCGACCCCTGCGTCGCAGCCTCGCGAATCTCAGCGCGAAGCTCCGCAGCGCTCAACGGCGGCCGAAGCGCCATGAGACCTGTGTGTGCTTGCTTGGGGTCGTTCCTACGCGCCTCGTAGTGATAGACGGCCTCGAGCGGATCTCGCCAGAGTCGAGCGGGAACAGCCTGGTCCATCCTGGGCGAGACTTCACCGCCGACCCTCAAGGCGGGCCGCACGCCCCGCAGGTCGTCGTCCAGGAAGTTCGCGAACACCAGCGCAATCAAAACCGGCAGCGCGGGAGAGACCCCGCCGCCCTCGGTCGGCAACCAACGTGACATGGGGACTCCCGGTGCGCTTTTGGACCACGCGACGCACCACGGTGTCACGCGAGCGGAATCCTGCCCCGAGACGGGCAGGTCGGGGGCCGGCCCCGCGCACCGCGCGCTCCCCCCAGAGCGCGCGGGCGCGGGCCAGCGCGCTCTCCGCGGCCCTCCCCCCGGGCTGCTCCGCGGGGCCCGGTCCCCGCAG
>CAYGST010000334.1:0-5789 GCA_964352415.1 uncultured Planctomycetaceae bacterium
TCTCTGAGCTCCTGGAGCAGGGCGACCTCGGCGGCTGCACCGACTGGCTCTCGAACAGCCACGGGCTCGACACCGTGCGCGTGCTCGCGCGGCTGTCGGATGACGAGCGCGAAGCGCTGCTCGCGCTCCTGCACCCCGCGGAGGCAGCAGAAGTGCTCGAGGCGATGCCGGAGCCGCAAGCGATCGAGGCGATGGAGGGCCTCGCGCCCGACACGGCCGCGCGCATCCTCGAGGAGCTGCCGAGCGACCAGCAGGCCGACCTCATCGGCGAGATGGACGCTCCGGAGGCCGAAGCGATCCTCGAGCTGCTCGACCAGGAAGAGGCCGAAAGCGTGCGCCGCCTGGCCGCCTACGAGGACGACCAGGCCGGCGGCATCATGATCACCGAGTTCCTCGCCTTCCACGAGTCCGCGAGCGTCGCCGACGTGCTCGAGGACCTGAACCGCAACGCGGAGGAGTACGCCGACTACAACGTGCAGTACGCCTACGTCGTGGACGACTTGCGACGCCTGCGCGGCGTGCTGCGCTTGCGCGACCTCCTGCTCGCGCCGCGCAGTCGGAAGCTCTCGAGGCTCCAGATCCCGATCACCGCGCACCTGACGGACACGACAGGAATCACGGACGTCGCGGCGCTGTTCGACGAGACGGGCTTCGCCGGGCTACCGGTGCTCGATGAGGCAGGACGCCTGGTCGGAGTCGTCGAGAGCGACGCGCTCGCACATGCCCAGACCGAGGAGGCCGACGAGACCTACCGCGCCAGCCAGGGCATCATCGGCGGTGAGGAGCTGCGCTCGATGCCGCTGTGGCTACGCGCGCGGCGGCGGCTCGCCTGGCTGTCCACCAACGTCGTCCTGAACGTGGTCGCCGCCTGCATCATCGCGGCCTACCAGGAGACGCTCGAGGCCGTCATCGCGCTCGCCGTGTTCCTGCCGATCATCTCGGACATGAGCGGCTGCTCCGGCAACCAGGCCGTGGCCGTCAGCATGCGCGAAATGTCCCTCGGCATCGTGCGGCCGAGCGACGCGCTGCCCGTGCTGCTCAAGGAGCTCTCGGTCGGCCTCGTCAACGGCATCGTGCTCGGCCTGCTCGTCGGCGGGGTCGCGTTCCTCTGGAAGGGCAACCCCTACCTCGGTCTGGTGGTCGGCGGCGCGCTGGCCGCGAACACGCTGGTCGCCGTGGCGATCGGCGGGCTGGTGCCGCTGGTCCTGCGCAAGCTCGGCACCGACCCGGCGCTCGCCTCCGGTCCGGTGCTCACGACGCTCACCGACATGTGCGGCTTCCTGCTCGTGCTCGGCGGCGCGACGATGATGCTCGAGCGGCTCGTCTGAGCCCTCGGGGGAGTGGGTACGCGGAGTCGCAACCTGCGGAGTCGGGTCAGTCGCTCGACGGCAGGGTAACGCGCTGCTCGCCGCCGTGAGGGACGTTGGTCTCGAGCAGGGATTGCCACGCGCCGACGTCCGGCTCCGTCGGGTCCGGCGTCACGAGCCGACCCGCGCCCGCGGGGACCCCTACGAGCTTCGCCTGACCTTCGTCGTTTGCCGCGACGATCGTCAGCACGAAGCGCTCGTCCCCACCGCGCCAGAGATGGACGACGCTCGGGATGCCCTCGCCGTCCCAGGCGTTCGCCCCATCGACGAGCAGGGTTCCGGTCTCGAGCGAGGCCTGCCAGCTCGACTCGCCCTTCGTCAGCCGCACGACATCGACGAAGAGCAGCTCGCCGCCCTCGCTGATTCCACGGTGAACGTTCAGCCAGTACTCCCCCGGCTCCGCGACCGACAGCGCGAACGTCCCGTCCGCGTTCAGGACCGTCGATTCGCCGTCCTGCATGAAGTGCCCGTCGCGCGACGAGAGGCTCGCCACCCACGCGCCCTCGAGGCCGCCGTCGACCTCGAACGCCCCGACCAGGCGGCACTGCGGTTCGCCCGCGAGCGCCAGATCGAAGCGCGCCGTCTCACCCTCGAACACCTCGCAGCTCCACTTCACGTGGTCGTAGAACCCGGGGGCGCTGTTCGAGCTCGTCGTCGTGCTCGTGCGGCCAGGGAGAATCTCCTCGTCGCGCAGCTCGAGCTTCCAGGGGCCCGGAGTGAGCCCTTCGAAGCGAAAGCCGCCCTCGTCTGCCACGCGCAGCGTGCGCGCGTAGCCGTCGAAGCGCGTGATCCCGACGACGTGCCCCCCCGGGTCCTCGCCGGGTCCGACCAGCACCCGTCCCTCGATCGCACCTCCGCGCCCGAGGGCCAGGTCGAGCACCTGCTCGCCGCTCGCCCCCAGTTCGAGCGGCCCTGCCTCACTTGCCGCGTAGCCCGCCTTGTCCGCGCGCACGACGAACGTGCCCGTGCGCCGCACCGTCAGCAGGTAGCGCCCGTCCTCGTCGGTCGTCGCCCGGTCCGGCAGGTCGCCGTGCACGATGCGTGAGCGAAAGCCGTTGCGCGCGTAGGCGGTGTCCGCATCGACCAGCTCGTGCAGCCGAACGCGGGCGCCGGAGACCGGTCCGTCCGCGTCCGACACGACACCGTGCAGCCGCGGCGCCGTCGCGACGCGCAGCTCGACGCCTTCGTCCACGAACTCGGGCTCCAGTGGCCCCACCTTGCCCAGCTCGAAGCCCGGAGCCTCGACGCGCACGGCGAACGTCGAGCTGGGTCGCCCGAAGCTCGCGACACCGGCGAGGCGCTCCTCACGCGGTCCGCGCGCGTGGACGAACGATCCGTCGGGGGAGACGATCTCGAAGCCATAGCGCTCGATCGGCTCGCCCGCGCTGTCCACGACGCGCAGCTCGACCTGCTTCTGCTCGACGAGCTGCAGCACGAGGTTCAGCTCGCCGGTCGCGACGTCGGAAGCCGACGCCGGCCCGTGCTCGCCCGCTTCGTCGCGCGCCGTGATCCACAGCCGCGAGTCGTCCGGCAGGAGGAACTCGAAGCGCCCGTCCTGCCCTGCATCGCTGTCGCCGGAGGTCGTGGTGCCCGTGGTCTCCGAGCTGTGCCGATAGTCGAGCTGTGCGTTCGGGACCGGCGCGCCCGAGGGGTCGAGCACGATACCGCGCACGACGTTCTTCGCGCCGAGGTCCTGGAGCACGATCTCGATGCCGTAGCTCTCCTCCTCGGCGCGCACCTCGATCTGTCCCGTGAAGTTCGCGAGGTAACCGTCGCCGCTGGCCCACAGACGCGTGAAGCCCACGCCCAGACCCTGCAACTGGAACGCGCCGTCGCGCCCCGTCTCGGTCATCGGGACGCTGCTGAAGTCCGCCGTCATGCGTCGCTGGCGCAGCTCGCGCTCGGGTAGCTCCACCTCGGCGACGGAGATCCGCGCGCCCTCGATCGGCTGACCGTTCACGTCCAGCACGCGCCCCGCGACAGCGCCGCCGGGACCGAGCACGACCGTTCCGAGGAAGACCGGCTCGCCCGCGCGCGCGGCGATGCGCTCGCCGTGACTGGCGCGACCCGGCGCGTGCAGCTCGAAGCTCATGCTCGCCGGCTGTGCAGGGAGCAAGACGCTGAGCTCGACGCGACCGTCGCTGCCCGAGCGCGCGCCCGGCCCCCCGAGCTCGCTGCGCAGCAGCGCGCCCCGCAGCGGCGCGCCGTTCTCGTCGACGACGCGGGCGCTGACGAGCGTCGGCGCGAGGCCCGGCTCTGCGTCGGGCTCGGGCTCTTCGTGGACCGCCGTCGCAGGCGCGCCCTCCGGCGCGCGGCGCGAGGCCGGCGCGGACGCAGGAGCCGCGGCGACGACCTCGTCCACCGGATCGTCGAGCTCCAGCGCGCGGAACGACACCGGCTCGAGCGGCTCCGCCAGGAACGGCACGAGCGAGCGCGGTAGCACGCCGCTCCAGGTCAATCCCAACGCAACCGCCACCAGGAGGACCGCAGCCCCCGTCACTTTCCACAACGCGTTCATCGCGAGCACTCCGGACAAGGCGAGCGTCGACGCGGCGGCCACCTCGGCCGCCTCCGTCCCCGCTCGCGCCAAGGGAAGCAGGCCAAGCGACCAGGTGGAGCGATCCCCGAAGGCGTCGTCGAGACGCTCCCGCAGCAGCTCGAGCGCGCGCTTCTGGCGCCAGCGCACCGTCCCCGCCGGCACGCCGTCGCGCGCGGCGATCTCCACCGAGGTGAGGCCTTCGTAGTAGCGCAGCATGAGCGTGCTGCGGAAGGGCTCGGCGAGCTCGGCCAGCGCCGCGGTCAGGCGGCGTTCGGTCTCGAGGCGCTGCGCCCAGTCCTCGGGACCAGGGACGGAGGACGGCCGTTCGGCGCGCTCTTCGCGCGCCGCACGCCGGGCTCCCGAGCGCGCGCGCTGCGCCGCGGCGTTGCGCACCACCCGCGCCAGCCAGGGACGCAGCGACCCGCGCTGCGCCGGCGGCCGGCGCAGCGCGGCGACGTAGGCCTCCTGCACGAGGTCGTCCGCCGTCGCGCCGTCGGCGACGAGACCGCGCGCCAGGCGGCGGATCCACGCGGCGTGACGCAGCAGCTCGTCCTCGGGGGTGTCTTCGGGGTTCGGTTCCATGGGCTTGCGGGGAGGAGATGCCGCCGCGCCGCGCGCCGTTGGCGAGAACTCGAGTTGGCCCGCGGATTCTCCACGCCCTGCGGCGAGGCGGCTGCGGGATTTCACGGACCCTGGGCTCGGACCGGCCGCTCGAGACCCGCGCGGCGCAAAACGCTCAGGATCCGGGCACCTCGCCGCTACGCTGGTCGGAGTCCCCGAACCCAGCCGAACCGCCATGCAACGCAGAACCTTCCTCGGAGCGAGCCTCGCCGGCGCCGCCCTCCCCCTCGCCAACGCCGCCGCAGCCCAGGACGCCGAGTCCGCCGCCGCGAAGCCGTTCCACCTGAAGTACGCCCCGCACTTCGGCATGTTCCAGAACTCCGCTGGCGGCGACCAGGTCGCCCAGCTGGAGTTCATGGCCGCGAACGGCTTCCGCGCATTCGAGGACAACCAGATGACCCGGCGTCCGGTCGAGGAGCAGGAGAAGATCGGCGCGGCGCTGGAGCGCCTGGGCATGCAGATGGGCGTCTTCGTCTGCAACTGGGGCACCGCCTTCGGCAAGCCGACCTTCGCGAGCGGCAAGAAGGAGCACGTCGAGAACTTCGTCGAGGAGCTGAAGGGCTGCGTCGAGGTCGCCAAGCGCGTCAACGCGAAGTGGATGACCGTCGTGCTCGGCGACCTGCAACGCAACCTGCGCCAGGGTCACCAGGACGCGAACGCGATCGAGATGCTGCGCCGCGGCGCCGAAGTCCTCGAGCCGCACGGTCTCGTGATGGTCATGGAGCCGCTCAACTTCGACGGCCACGCGGGCATGTACCTCGAGCGTTCCGACCACGCCTACATGCTCTGCAAGGCGGTCGATTCGCCGTCTGTGAAGATCCTCTTCGACATCTACCACCAGGCGATCAGCGAAGGGAACCTGATCCCGAACATCGACCTCTGCTGGGACGAGATCGGCTACTTCCAGACCGGCGACAACCCCGGCCGCAACGAGCCCACGACCGGCGACGTGAACTACCTCAACATCTTCAAGCACATCCACGAGCGCGGCTTCGACGGCGTGCTCGGTATGGAGCACGGCAACTCGAAAGGAGGCGTCGAAGGCGAGCAGGCCGTGATCGAGGCCTACCGCGCCGTCGACTCCTTCTAGCGCGTAGGATCTCCACCCGGTCGCCCTCCCCCCTGCCCTCCCCGAGATACGTCATGACGCTTTCGAGACGCCGCTTCCTCACGTCCTCCGGCGCCGCGCTCGCCGCCCTCGGCGCGCCGGCCGCCGCCTGGCCCTCGCTCTCGCGCCGCAGCCCGAACGACGAGCTGCGCGT
>CAYGST010000335.1:0-5772 GCA_964352415.1 uncultured Planctomycetaceae bacterium
CCGAACGAGGGGTGGTTCAATAGGCCCGACAGGTCTGCTCTCCACGCTCTGGAGCAACCAAGATAGGCGGGTCGCGCCAGGGAGCGCCGCCCGCCTGTGTCTCTCTCTGATCAGGCCCGGTGGCCCGTTCTCGGTTACATGAGTCCCACGGTTACATCAGCAGGGTGCCCTGCTTCTGGCCGAGCAGGCTCTTGAGGCGGCCCATGACGTTCGAGTGGATCTGGCAGACGCGGCTCTCGGTGAGCGCGAGCATCTCGCCGATCTCGCGCATCGTGTGGCCGACCTGGTAGTACTGCTCGATGATGAAGCGCTCCTTGTGCGTGAGCGAGCGCGTCACGAAGGTGAGCAGGTCCGAGCGGTTCATCTCGCGGAACGGGTCGCTCGCGGTGTGGTCCTGGAGGACGTCGAGCTTCTCCGTCGCGTTGTCGTCGTCGTGGTCCTCCCACTTCTCCGACAGGGAGAACATCGCCTTGGCGTTCGCCTCGGACATCTCCTTGCTCAGCTCGCCGTGCTCCATGTCGAGCGTCTCGGCCAGCTCGTTGAAGGTGGGCTCGCGGCCGTACTCGCCGGTGAGGCGCTGGATGGCCTTGTCGATCTTGCCGGCCTTGAGACGGACGAGGCGCGGGACCCAGTCCTGTGAGCGCAGCTGGTCGAGGATCGAGCCCCGGATGCGCGTCGAGCAGTAGGTCTTGAACTTGATGCCGCGCTCCGGGTCGAAGCCGCGGATGGCGTCCATCAGGCCGAACAGGCCGGCGCTGACGAGGTCGTCGAGCTCGATGGACTTGGGCAGGGTCTGCAGCAGGCGGTCGGCGATGTAGCGCACGAGCGGGAGGTGGCGCTCCATCAGCTCGTTGCGGATCAGCTCGATCTCGGCGGCGCCGCTTTCGCCCTTCTTGCGCACCTTCTGGTAGAGCTCCCAGAGCTCCTCGGTCGGCGTGTCCGAGTTGATCTCGAGGGTCTTGGTCGCCGCGCTGCGCTTCGAGGACGACTTGGACTTGGCGGTCTTGGTCGTGGTTGTCGTCGCGAATTTCTTCGTAGTCATGGTGCGTCCTGCGCGGGTGGCTCTGGCCTAGTACTTGATGAGGGAGTGCACCGGGACGTCGCCCAGCTTCTCGCGCCCCGGGAGGAACCCCAGCTCGATCACGAACGCGCACGCGACGGGCTCGGCGCCGATGCGGCGCACGAGGGTCAAGGCGGCGCCCATGGTGCCTCCGGTCGCGAGCAGGTCGTCGACCATGAGGAAGCGCTTGCCCTGCGCGATCGCGTCCACGTGGATCTCGATCGTGTCCTTGCCGTATTCCAGCTCGTAGGACTCCGACTCGGTCTTCCACGGCAGCTTGCCCGGCTTGCGGATCGGGACGAAGCCCTTGCCGACCTGCACGGCGAGCGCCGTGCCGAAGATGAAGCCGCGTGACTCGATCCCGCAGACGATGTCGTAGGACTCGGGGTCCACGCACTCCGCCAGCTTGTCGATCGACTGCTTCAAGCCCTCGGGGCTCTGCAACAGAGGCGTGATGTCCTTGAACAGGATCCCGGCCTTGGGGAAGTCGGGGACGTCACGGATGAAGCTATCGACCAATGGAACGAACTCCTCGGGGTTGAGGCTGCGTGGTATCGGCTCCGGGGGAGGCGGAGACCGGGGGCACGCGGCCGCGTCGTTACCCATCGGACCCTGGTGAGGGCCGCTTGAGCCAAAACTGGAAATCGAAGCCGGCCCCGCGCACCTGCGACACCGGCGCCGGAGGTCGCGGCGCGGAGCCATCGCGACCGGGTCGAGACCCTGCCGCCCGCACCCACCACGCCCCCGAGCCTCCCGGGTGTACCAACTGGAAGTGGGCCAAAGAAGGCCGAAGCCCTGGCCCGGACCCGACTTCGGGACTCAGCGCGTGAGCGCCGCGGGCCCGATCCGGTAGGCCACGCCGCCGCGCCGGAGCCAGACCGACTCCAGCTCCGCGAGCGCGTAGCGCCGCGGCTCCGCGTCGCCCGGCGGAACGGCGGGGTCGAAGCAGACCGCCTTCCCGTTCCCGTCGAAGCCCGCGAGCACGAGCAGGTGCCCCGCCGTCGAGGCGTAGGGGGCGCCGGTGAGCTGGCCCTCCTTGGCGGCGATCGAGATCACGAGCGGCGTGCCCTCCGCGAGGATCGTGGCCGCGCCGGGCCAGTCGTCCACGCGCACCAGCTCGCCCGGCACGCCGAGGCGAAAGGCGCCCTGCACGGCGCGATTCCAGTTGCCGTAGATGTCGTGCTCCTCGTCGTAGAGCGTGGCCGCGACCTCGGCTGTCGGCCGCTCCACGCCGGAATGGGCGAGGACCATCGTCACCGAGGTCGGACTGCAGATGCGGCCGGCGATCTCGGGCGCCTCGTCCGTCTGGCGGCGCAGCGGAACGGCGAGGGTGGCGACTCGCGGCGGCGTCCCGAAGTCGGTCCGCAGCTCGTGCAGGGCGCTGCGGGTGAAGCACAGCGTCAGGCGCTCGAGGGAGACGTTCGCGCCGGCAGGCACGCCGCGCGTTCGCACGCGCACGCGCGCGCGCTCGGCGTCGCCCGAGAGCTCGATCACGTCGATCGCGACGCGGCCGCCCTCGAATCGAGTCGCCGCGCGCTGCGACTCCGGCCAGGCGCCCCAGCCGCCGAGGTCGAGCCAGGCTCCGTCCTCCGCGTCGAGCTGAACGTCGACGCGGAACGCCGCGCCGTCGGGCAGCTCGACGTTCCAGGAGGGCAGCAGCTCGTCGAAGGCGAACGGTGCTTCGGTCCAGCCCGAGAGCCATGGGCGACTCGTCAGCGAGATCGGGGCCTCCGCGACGACGATCGCGAGCGCGTGGGCGCGGGGGGCGCTGGGCGGCGCCACGCTCTCGGGGATCGAAGCGCAGGCGCAGGCGCAGGCGAGGAGAGCGAGCGTGAGCATCCCGCTCAGCCGTCCGCCACGGAGGCGAGGCGCGGGGTCGCGTGGACGAAGGAGTAGCAGACGCATGGGCGGTCGGTGACGTCGTGGCGGGCGCGCCGGCGGCTCAGCTCGCCAGGCTCTCCCACTCCTCGTTCGCGGTGTTCAGCGCGTCCTCGGCCTCGGCGATCTCGAACTGGACCTCGCGCAGCTTGTCGGCGTCGCGGTAGACCGCTTCCTTGGTCAGCTGGGCATTGAGACCCTCGAGCTTCTCCTCGAGCTCGATGATGAGGTCCTCGACCTTCTTGAGCTTGTAGGGGTTCGGCGGGCGCTTCTTGCCGCCGCTCTTGGGTTTGCCGCCCGCCTTGGACTTCCCGGCGGGCTTGGCGTTCGCCTTCGCGGTGGCCTTCTCCGCTTCTTTGCGCGCGGCGGCCTTGCGGTCCGCCTTGGCGCGCGCGTTGGCGGAGTGCTTGTCGGCGAGCTCGCTGAGCGTCACCTCGCGCCAGTGCGAGTAGTTGCCGTCGTAGCTGCGAATACCGTCGGCGGAGACCTCGACGATGCGCGTGCACAGCTCGTCGAGCAGCTCGCGGTCGTGGGAGATCAGGCACAGCGCGCCGTCGAAGGACGAGAGCATCTCCGACAGCGCCGTTCGCCCCGCGAGGTCGAGGTGGTTCGTCGGCTCGTCCATCGCCAGCCACGACGGCGACTCGAGCACGAGGCAGGCGAGCGCCAGGCGCGCGCGTTCGCCGCCGGACAGCGCGGTCATCGGCTTCTCGATCTCCTCGTCGCCGCGGAACAGGAACAGCGCGAGGTGCGAGCGGATCTGGCCGTCGGTGAACTGCGGCCAGCGCCGGCGTAGCTCGCTCATCGGCGTGCCGTCGGGCAGGAAGTCCCCGCTCTCCTGGTCGAAGTAGCCGCTGACGGCGCCGTGGCCGCGCACGACCTGGCCAGCCTTCGGCGAGTCGACGCCCGCGAGGATCTTGAGCAAGGTCGACTTGCCCGCGCCGTTGCGCCCGACGATGCCGATGCGCTCGCCGCGCCCGACGCGCAGGTTGACGTTCTGCCACACGAGGTCGTCGCCGTAGCCGCCGGCGAGGTCTTCGGTCTCGAACACCATCTCGCCGCCGCGCTTGGCCTCGGGCGCGCGGATCACGGGGCTGCGCACGTCGTGGAACGGCCGCACGAGCCGCTCGACGTGGGACAGCTTCTTCATGCGGCCCTTGGCTTCCGCCGTGCGCTGGCTGCCCATGTGCTTCTTGATGAAGGCCTCCTCCTTGCGAAGGAACTCCTGCTGCTGCTCGTAGGCGCGCGTGTCCGACTCGAAGCGCTCGGACTTCAGAGTGAGGTACTTGCGGTAGTTGCCGGCGTAGCGCACGAGCTTGCCGCGCTGCATCTCGAGGATCGTCGAGACGGCGTTGGTCAACAGACGCCGGTCGTGGCTGATGACGAGCACGGCGCCCTTGAGCGTGCGGATGTACTCCTCGATCCACTCGATGCCGGGCAGGTCGAGGTGGTTCGTCGGCTCGTCGAGCAGCAAGAGGTCGTGGCCGCCGGCCAGCGCGCGCGCCATCGCCGTGCGGCCCTTCTCGCCGCCGGACAGCGAGTTCGGATCGCGCTCCCAGAACTCCTCGCCGAGGCCGATGCCGCTCAGCACAGTCTCGACGCGCCGCTCGATCTCCCAGCCGCCGAGCACCTCGACGCGCTCGGTCAGCCGGCCCTGTTCGGCGAGCAGCTGGTCGAGCCGATCGCCGGTGGCTTCGCCCATCTCCTCGAGCACCTTCTCGAGCGCGGTGAGCGCTTCCTTCGCGCGCGCCATGCCGCCCTCGACGAACTCGCGCACCGTCGTGCCCGCGTCGAACGTGGGCCGCTGCGCCACGAAGCCGATGTCGGTGCCCTTGCGGATGACGACCTTGCCCCAGTCGGGCGCTTCGAGCCCTTCGATCAACCGGAACAGCGTCGACTTCCCGCCGCCGTTGCGTCCAACGAGCCCGATCTTCTCGCCGGGGTCGATCTTGAAGCTCGCGCCGGACAGGACCTCCTGCGAGGCGTAGTGCTTCTTGACGTCTTCTAGGCTGAGGAGGCTCATGGCGGATCGCTGGGCAGGGCGCCCGTTTCGGCGCAGCAGTCTAGCCCCAAGGGCGGGGTCTTGCCCGCCTCGGCCGTCGTCGGCGACGCGGCGTCCCGCGATTCTCGTCGGAAGGCTGAGCTCGATCCGGTGCCGGCGGCACCCTGGTCCTGGAGACAGCATGGACGCCAAACCGCACGAACCCACCTTCGAGTCCCTTCTCGCCCACGCCGATTGGGTGCGCGGCCTCGCGCGCTCGCTCGTCCGCGACGCGGCGGAGGCCGACGACCTCGTGCAAGAGGCGTGGCTGGCGGCGCTGCGGCGCGGGCCGGCGCCGAACGCGCCGCCGCGGGCCTGGCTGGCCGCCGTCGTCCGCAACGCGCTCCTGCAGCGCGTCCGCGGGGAGCGCCGGCGCGCGGAGCGCGAGCGTGCCGCGGCCCGGGACGAGTCCTTGCCGCCGGACGACGACCTCGACGAGCGCGTCGCGCTGCAGCGCTGGCTCATCGACGAGGTCCAGGCGCTCGAGGAGCCCTACCGGCGGACGCTCTTGCTGCGCCACTTCGACGGCCTTCCGCCGCGGCGCATCGCGCAGCGCATGGGCGTCCCGGTCGAGACGGTCAAGTCGCGCCTGCAGCGCGGCCTCATGAAGCTCCGCTCGCGCCTCGACGCGGGCTCCGGGCCGGGGCGCGCTTCGGGGGCCCTCGCCCTCCTTCCTCTGGCGGTGGCCGAGCCCTGGCGGGCCTTCGGTGCCCTGGCCCTCGGTGGTGCGATGAAGATGTCCATGGCGTTCGCGGCGGCGGTGTTGCTCCTGGCCTTCGGCCTCTACGTCGGC
>CAYGST010000336.1:0-5762 GCA_964352415.1 uncultured Planctomycetaceae bacterium
TCTAGCGCCTGGGCAGATCTCCTTGCTGCCGTACTGCCTTCACCGGATCCACGAACGGGGCGAGTCCGGTTTCCGCACTCGCGCCGAAGCAGCTGATGGATCGGACCTGATGGCCCAACTGTTCCCGATCTGAGCGATCCTGCGGCCATCTCGCCCCGGGAGGTCTGGCGCAACCGGGAGGGGGGGGGGTAGCCTCAAGCTCACGTTGCTGCGCTTCGGGTCCAAACCTACGCTCATGGTCGTCGCGATCCTCGCCTTCGGCGGGGGGTGGTGGGCTTCCAGCTCGCGCACGAAACAGGGTGGCTCTGACCCGAGCTCGCTGACGATCGGCCCAGAGCACGCGGCACCCGCGGAGGCTGAGTCAGGCGTCACTCGTCCTTCCTCCGCGCTTTCCTCGGAGCGTGCCGTCCTGGACCCAGCGGTCCCAGACGAAGGCCCGGTCGCGCAGCCGGAGACGTCGGAACCGGCCGTCTCGCACTACACCGACGAGTTCTATCGCAAGCTGGCGGGCGCGGAGCGAGTGGCCTTCTTGGCGAAGCACCGCTGGGACTACATCCGAGCCAATCGGGACTCCATCCTGCGCAACCTCGAGGAGCTGGAAGACCTCGAAGCGCCACAGGACCGGTACTCCAAAGCAAACTCGGCGCTCCAGTCGAGCATCGCGCTGATCCTCGACGTGCAGAATCGAGCCGTTGCTTGGGAGCCCGGTGTTCCTGTCTCTCACGATCTAGGTCGCGGCGGGTGGTACTCCTTCCTGAGTAGCAACTGGATCTACCGCGTGCACGAGGACGAGTTCCCGGAGATCGCGTACTTCCACGCAGGAGCGCCAAGAGACCTCGATCCAGCGACGGGTGACGTCCGCTTCCTCCCACTCGACCCCCAGCGGCTAGCAGAGGTGCATCAGCGTGCGAGTCAAGCGCTCGAGCTGTACGACCACTCGAAGCCGCCCGCAATCAAGTGAGTCAGTCAGTCCCTTCACGGAGTTGATCCTAGTCATGGAACTACATGTGCTCTCTAGAGTTCAGGCCGTCTTCGTGGCGGCCGCGAGTCTACTTGCCCTTTCAACCGGACATGCTGCAAGTGCACAGGGCCAGTCCTGTCCGACGAACTGTGCACCAGATCCCCAGACGGTAGCCAATGGCACTGTGCCCATTGGTGTGGAGTGGGAGTTCAACTTCGAGGGCACCCCAACTCCGGGAACCGCGGCGATTCTCTTCGACCCGGAGTACTCGGTGCTCTTTTGCGCAACGTGCACACCTTGTAGGGCGACGCTCAAGTTGGAGTTCGGGTCCGGCGAGACCGGGGCAACCGCGTGCTACTCCACAAGTGGGGGCCTCGGGTGGTGGGGATACCCGGAAGGCTCCCGAGACACGGACCTGACGACGAACTGTGATGGCGATCCGCAGTTGATTCTCGTACAGCTTCACATCTGGGCAGCCGCGTGCGGGGGTGGAGGTGCGGCCCTCGGCGCATCCGCCACTCTGAATTGCAATTGCCTCGGAAGCTGAGTGGGTCCTCGCTTCAGCGGCGACTCGCACTCCTCCGCCCGGGCAACAGGAGAGATCGATGAACCACGCCCGACGCTACTTCGACTACTGGGGGACCACGGCGATCCTGCTCTTCTCCCTGCACCTGTGGGTCCTCGTTCAGTTCGTGGGATTCGGGCACGGGCCGTACGTCGCCACGGCCGTCGTCTGGTCGTCCTACATCGTTCTCGGCTCGATCTGCGTCGGTGTGTGGCGGGGGGATTGGCTGGCGCTCGTCGCTTCGCAGGTCCTCGGCTGGGCGATGGTGCTGCTCGACTCCGTCTTGTGGATCCGCATGGACCACGCCGACCTCGCACGCGCCGCCGGCCTGGGGATCCCCATCGCCCTGCACGCGGCGGCGCTGCTCTACGGCCTGGCACCGCGCACGCGGGCCGCGTTCGTGCCCGCCGCGACGAGCTGACCCTCAGGCGAGGAGCGCCTCGACCACGTGCCCGTGCACGTCGGTCAGGCGGAAGTCGCGGCCCTGGTAGCGGAAGGTGAGGCGCTCGTGGTCGAGGCCGAGGGCGTGCAGCAGCGTCGCGTTCAGGTCGTGCACGTGCACCGGGTCCTGCACGATGTTGTAGCCGAAGTCGTCGGTCGCGCCGTGCAGGTGGCCCGCGTTCACGCCGCCGCCCGCCATCCAGACGGTGAAGCAGCGCGGGTGGTGGTCGCGGCCGAAGCTCGTCTCGGTCAGGCGACCCTGACAGTAGGCCGTGCGGCCGAACTCGCCCGCCCAGACGACGAGGGTGTCCTCGAGCAGGCCGCGGCGCTCGAGGTCGAGCACCAGCGCGGCGCTCGCCTGGTCCGTCTCGCGGCACTGCGTGCGCAGCGCGTTCGGGAGGTTGCCGTGCTGGTCCCAGCCGCGGTGGTAGAGCTGCACGCAGCGCACGTCGCGCTCGAGCAGGCGCCGGGCGAGCAGGCAGTTGGCCGCGTAGGTGCCCGGTGTGCGCGCGTCCTCGCCGTAGAGCGCGAACGTCTCCTCCTTCTCCTCCGACAGGTCGCAGACGTCCGGGACCGAGCGCTGCATACGGTGCGCGAGCGCCCACTGCGCGCTGCGCGCGAGCACGGCGGGATCGCCCTCGCGCTCGGCCTGGCGCGCGTGCAGCTTCGCGAGCGCATCGACCGACGCGCTGCGCAGCTCGGGCGAAAGGCCGTCGGGGTCCTGCAGGTAGAGCACCGGGTCGGCGCCCGCGCGCAGCTGCACGCCCTGGTGACTCGACGGCAGGAAGCCCGCGCCCCACAGGCGTGCGTAGAGCGGCTGGCCGCCCTTGCCCTTCGTGAGCAGCACGCAGTAGCCGGGCAGGTCCGGATTCAGCGGCCCGAGCCCGCGGTCGATCCACGCGCCCGCGGACGGCCGGCCCGCGAGCTCGAAGCCCGTCATGAACAGCGTCACGGCGGGGTCGTGGTTGATCGCGTCCGTGTGCATCGAGCGCACCCAGCACAGCTTGTCCGCGATCTGCGCGGTGTGCGGCAGGAGCTCCGACACCCACGCGCCCGACTCGCCGTGCTGCTGGAATTCGAAGGGCGACCCGGCCAGCGGCAGGCTCGTCTGGAACCCCGACATGCCGGTCAGGCGCTGGCCCTGGCGCACGCTGTCCGGCAGCTGTTCGCCGTGGCGCTCGTTCAACAGCGGCTTCGGATCGAAGAGGTCGTGCTGCGACGGACCGCCGGACTGGAACAGGTAGACGATGCGCTTGGCGCGCGGCGCGTGGTGCAGGCCCGGCGCCAGCGGCGCGTCTTGCTCTCCGCCGAGCAGCGTTCGCCCGAGGGCCGGTCGCGCGCCAGCGAGGGCGGCGAGCCCGCCACCCAGCCCGAGGGCGAGCTGGCGGCGCGTGAGCGCGCGCGGCGTGTTCGGTTCGTCGGCCATGGTCAGCGCAGCATCAGCGTGCCGTCGTAGGCGAAGAGAGCGCTCGCGACGACGGCGTGCGCCGCGAGCTCGTTCGGGTCGAGGTCTTCGGCGAGCCGAGCCGTGCCGACGGCGAGGTAGCGCGCGGCCGCGCCCTCCTCGGCGGCGAAGCCCGCGCGCGCGTCGCGCAGGAGCTCGCTCAGCGCCGCGAGCTCGCCAGAGTCCGCGGGGCGCGCCGTGCAGCGTCGGAAGAGGCTCGCGAGCCGCGTCGCGTCGTCGGCGTCCGCGGGCGTCTCCTGCAGCACGCGCTGCGCGAGCGCGCGCGCCGCCTCGAGCTGCTGCGGATCGTTCCAGAGCGCGAGCGCCTGCAACGGCGTCTCCGTCTCCTGTCGCCGGACAACGCACACGTCGCGCTTGGCGGCGTCGAACAGCATCATCGAGGGGGGCGGCGAGGTGCGCTTCCAGAAGGTGTAGAGGCTGCGCCGCCACAGGCCCTTGCCCGAGTCCGCGGTGTAGCCGCCGGCGCTCACCTCGCGCCACAGCCCCGGCGGCTGGTAGGGGAAGGACGCGCGCCCGCCGGCCCACTCGACGAGCAGGCCCGACAGCGCGAGCGCGTTGTCGCGCACCATCTCGGCGGTCAGCGCCTTCTTCGGGCCCCGCGCGAGCAGGCGGTTCTCCGGGTCGATCTCGAGCGTCCGCGCGTCGGCGCGCGAGCTCTGGCGGTAGGTCGCGGAGAGCACGAGGCGCCGCAGCAGCGCCTTCTGCGACCAGCCGAGCGCGCGCAGCTCGTGCGCGAGGTGATCGAGCAGCTCGGGATGCTCGGGCACGGCGCCTTGGCTGCCGAAGTTCTCCGGCGTCGCCACGAGCCCATTGCCGAACGCGACCTGCCACAGGCGGTTGGCGGCGACGCGCGCGAAGAGCGGATTGCGCTCGTCGACGAGCCACTGCGCGAGCCCGGAGCGGTCGGGCGGCAGCTCGGCGTCGAAGGCCAGGACGCTGACCGGCGTCGCGGGCTCGACGGCCTCGCCGCGGGCGAGGTAGGAGCCGCGCTCGAGCAGGTGCGCCGTGCGCGGCTCGGGCAGCTCGGCCATCGTCATGATCTCGGGGATGCGGTCGACGAGTGCGCTGCGCGCGCGGCGCGCGTCGCGCAGCAGCTGGCGCAGCGTGCGCAGCTCCTCGGAGTGCGCCAGGACGAACAGCTCGCGCTCGCCGGCGGGGTCCTTCGCCAGCGCGCCGGCATCGACCGCCGCCTCCTCGACGAGCGAGGCGCGCTCGGACGTGGCCAGCGCCGCGACCTCGACCGCTGCCAACTCGCGTTCGTAGACCTCGAGCGAGTCGATGCTGCCGCCCGCGAAGCCCCGATCGCGGAAGCGCTCGCCGAGCGTCAGCCCGGTCTCGCCGCCGCCCTGGATCGTGCGCGTCAGGCCGTCGCGCACGACCTCGGTCGCGACGGCCGCGCCGTCGACGTAGAGCCGCAGCCCCGCCGCCGTAGACGAGCCGTCGTAGGTCAGCGCCAGGTGCAGCCAGCGGTTCAGGGGCAGCGCTTCGGTCGCGTGCACGCGCAGCGCGTTGCCGGGCCAGAAGTGCACGAGCGCGGCGGAGAGGCGCCCGTCCTCGAGCAGGAGCTCGTAGCCGCGGCTACCGGCGTCGGTCCACGCGCGCGAGCGGTGCAGCAGCACGGCGCGCTCGGCGGGCTGGGTCGCGCGCAGCCGCAGCGCAAACGAGAACGGGTCGTCGCGGGTGAAGGTGCCGACCTCCTCGAACAGCGCGGGGGCGTCGCCGTCGAAGGTCACCGCGCCCTCCGCCGCGACGACGGTCGGTCCGAGCTGGCCGGGCACCGTGGCGGGGAGCAGCGCCGGGACCTGCGTGCCGCGGACGTCGTCGAAGTCGTAGGCGTTCACGCGACCGGTGATCGGCAGGCGCTCGGGGCGCGCGGCGCGCCAGGCCGCGAGCTTCGCGTCCAGGTCCGACAGACCGGCCTCGTAGGCGGCCGCGGCAGCGGTCTGCGCGTCGTCCAGCTGCGCGAGCTGTGCTTCCTGGTTGCCGTCGGGCAGCCAGAGCGTCGGCGTCGGGACCGCGCGTGTGAAGTGCGAGTAGAGCCCGCTCTCGTCGATGTCGTCGAAGTACGCGAACAGCTGGTAGTACTCGCGCTGCGAGATCGGGTCGTACTTGTGGTCGTGACAGCGCGCGCACTCGAACGTCAGCCCGAGAAAGGCCGTGCCGAAGGTGTGCACGCGATCGGCGACGTACTCGACGCGGAACTCCTCCTCGACGCTGCCGCCCTCGTTCGTCTGGCGGTGCAGGCGGTTGAAGGTCGTGGCGAGGCGCTGCTCGCGCGTCGCGTCGGGCAAGAGGTCGCCGGCGAGCTGCCAGGTCGCGAACTCGTCGTA
>CAYGST010000337.1:0-5740 GCA_964352415.1 uncultured Planctomycetaceae bacterium
ACCCCCTCCCGATCGATGAGCCCCAAGCGACCGCCCGACCAGATCGCCGGCTGGCGTGAGTGGGTCGTGCTCCCCGACCTCGGCGTCTCCGCCATCAAGGCCAAGCTCGACACCGGCGCGCGAACCTCCGCGCTGCACGCATTCGAGCTGGAGACGATCGAGCGCAAGGGCGTCGAGTACGCGCGCTTCGAGGTCCACCCCGACCAGGACTCGGCGAAGGGACGCGTGCGCGTCGAAGCCCCGATCCGCGAGTGGCGTCGCGTGCGCTCGTCGAACGGCACGTCCCAGCTGCGCCCTCTCATCCACACCTCCATCGACCTCCTCGGCGAGCGCTGGGAGATCGACCTCACGCTGACCAACCGCGACGAGATGGGATTCCGCATGCTGCTGGGCCGTCAGGCCCTGCGGCGTCGAGTGCTCATCGACTCGGGCGCCTCGTTCTGCGGCGGACGGCGTACGTCGACGAAGAAGAAGACGAAGAAGACGGACTCGAAGAGCAATTCGAAGGGGAAGCTGAAGAGCGCGCCCAAGGCGCCTCTGGAGCACCGAAGCAACAAGAAGAAGACCTCGTGAAGCTGGCCATCCTCTCGCGAAAAGCCTCCCTGTACTCGACGCGCCGCCTGTTCGAGTGCGCGAAGGAGCGCGGACACGACGTCTCCGTCGTCGACTACCTGCGCTGCTACATGAGCATCGCCTCCCATCGGCCGGAGGTCTTCGTGCAGGGCAAGTCCGTTCGGGTCGACGCCGTCATCCCGCGCATCGGCGCCTCCCAGACGTTCTACGGCACGGCAGTGGTCCGCCAGTTCGAGATGATGGGGGCCTACCCGCTCAACGAGTCGCAGGCGATCTCGCGCTCACGCGACAAGCTGCGCTGCATGCAGCTGCTCGCCCGCAGGGGCATCGGCCTGCCCGTGACCGGCTTCGCGCACTCGACGAAGGACGTGGACGGCCTGATCGAGGTCGTCGGCGGCGCTCCGCTCGTCGTGAAGCTGCTCGAGGGCACGCAGGGCATCGGCGTCGTGCTCGCCGAGAACCGCAAGGCGGCCGAGTCCGTGATCGAGGCCTTCCGCGGGCTCGACGCGAACATCCTCGTGCAGGAATTCATCGAGGAGGCCGGCGGCACGGACATCCGCGCGTTCGTCGTCGGCGGCAAGGTCGTCGCCTCGATGCGCCGCAGCGCCCCCGAGGGCGAGTTTCGCTCGAACCTGCACCGCGGCGGGACGGCCTCCAAGGTCAAGATCTCGCCGGAGGAGCGCAGCATCGCCGTGCGCTCCGCGAAGGCCATGGGCCTCAACGTCTGCGGCGTGGACCTCCTGCGCTCCAACCACGGCCCCGTCGTACTCGAGGTCAACTCCTCCCCCGGCCTCGAGGGCATCGAGAGCGCGACCGGCGTGGACGTCGCCACCAAGATCATCGAGTACATCGAGTCCAACGCCTCACCCAACAAGTCGCGTGACCGAGTCAAAGGTTGAACCCTGGGGACCGCTGACGATCGGAGGCGCGTCGATCGCCCCCGGCAAGCAAGCCCGCTTCGACCTCCCGGTCGCCCTCCTGCCCACGCACACCCAGCTCCACATCCCGCTGACCGTCCTCAACGGGCGCCGCGCCGGCCCCCGCCTGTGGGTCAGCGCCGCCGTTCACGGGGACGAGCTGAACGGCGTGGAGATCATCGCGCGCGTGCTCGATCGCATCGGCGGAAAGCTGCAGCGCGGCGCGCTGATCGCCGCCCCCATCGTCAACGTCTTCGGCTTCATCAACGGCAGCCGCTACCTGCCCGACCGCCGCGACCTCAACCGCAGCTTCCCCGGCTCGGCGCGCGGCTCCGTCGCCTCGCGCATGGCGCACATCTTCCTGACGGAGATCGTGGGCCACTGCACGCACGGCATCGACCTGCACACCGCAGGAACCGACCGCACCAACTACCCGCAGACGCGTGGCGACCTGCACGACGAGGAGACGCGGCGCTTCGCGCTCGCGTTCGGCGCACCGCTGATGGTGCACTCCTCGCTGCGCGACGGTTCGCTGCGCGCCGCGGCCCGCAAGCGCGGCATCCGGGTGCTCGTCTACGAGGGTGGCCAGCCCCTGCGCTTCGACGAGGATGCGATCCAGGTCGGCGTACGCGGCGTGCTCGGTGTCATGCGCGAGCTCGGCATGACGGGGCGTAAGCGACGCGTCGCGCCCCAGGCTCCGACGCTGATCGAGAGCAGCACCTGGGTCCGCGCGAAGACCGGCGGCATCCTGCGCCTCAGCGCCAAAGGCGGTCAGTTCGTGGCGAAGAACCAGGTGCTCGGCTTCGTCTCGGACCCGTTCGGTGATGAGGAGGCCGTCGTCCGCGCGCCCTTCGACGGCATCGTCATCGGCTTCACGCAGAACCCCGTCGTGCACGGCGGCGATGCTGTGGTGCACCTCGGACGAGCGGGCACGCTCGAGGCGCAGGACGTCTGAGGTCCGCGCGGCGGCGCAGGAGGGGCCGTGAGGTGCGGCGCTCGTCGGGTGCGTGAGCCATGTCCGTTCGGTTCGGGGGCTTGGGGCTCTCCGCCCGCAGAATTTGAACCACAGAGACACAGAGGCGGAAGAGGGCTCCGAGTTCCCGAACCGAACGGCCAGAGCTCCTGAGCCGCTCTCCGCTCAGAACCCGAGCTCGAGCCCCGAGCGACGCTCCCCTCGACTCGTGTGGATGTGCAGAGGCTCGGACTCTCCGTACCGCGGGTCCCAGACCCAGAGCTCCACGTGCCCCGGCTTCGCCCCCTCGAGCACGAACCGGCCATCTGCCATCGAGATCGCTGACGGTGGGAAGTGTGATTCCATCGGGTCCAGGTACCTCACCCGGACCTCGCACCCGGCGATCGGCGCGCCGGTGGAGTCCGTGACGCGTCCCGAGAGACGCGCGACGTCGGCTGGAGGTGGGACCGAGCGTCCCCGGGGCGCGTGGAGCCCCGCCGCCTCGGGCTCACGGGACCCTGCCTCCGCCCCTTGCAGCGGCTCGAGGGGGCGACATGCGAGCCCGGTCGTCAGCGCCAGGGAGAGCGCGGCCAGCGTCCGCCACCGCCTCACGTCAGGTCCACTGCTCGAACGCGTGCGCGAGCTGGACGACGTCCTCGCGCGTCAGCGCGCCGGACTCCAGCGCGGTCTGGGCCGCCTGCTGGCAGCGCTCGAGGCGCGGCTCGGCGCCGAGCGGTTCGTCCTGGGTGAAGTAGCCGTGGTCCTCGAGGTCGACCTTCAGCTCCTCGAGCTTGGTCTTGCGGAAGCCCTTGAGGCGCGGGTCGCGCTCCTTGGCCGGCAGCTCGAGCGCGTCGATCAAGGCGCGTGCGTCGCCGTCCAGCTCGAGGGCGATCTCGACCAAGTCGTCGATGAACTTCGTCGTGCCCGCGGGTCCTTCGCGGAGCACCTCCGGCGGCACGACCGGCGCCCGGCCGATGCGCCAGTGGTCGAGCCAGCTCGCCGCGACGGTGCGCAGCGCCTCGAAGCGCGCACGTCGCTCCGGCCGCCAGATCGTGGCGTCGCTGCCCAGGAGCTTGCGCGCCTTGCCGACAGTCTCGACGCGCTCGCGCAGGACCTCGTGCAGGCCGTCGAGGTCGTCGCTGCAGAGGTAGAACAGGTGCAGCGAGTCGACGCCGACGAACGGGTCGAGCCGCGGGACGCCCAGGCGCTCCGCGTAGTCGGCGAGCGCCTCGTCCGCGGCGCGCTGCGGGACGGCGGGCACGCGCTCGACCGCGACGGACTCGGCGCGACGGCCGTCGGTGCGCAGCTCGCCGAGCTCGAAGCGCCGGGGCGCCTCGAGGCCCTCGTCCGCGAGCACGCCGGCGAGGCGCGCGGCGTCGGCGTCGTCGGCCGTGAGGAACAGGATCTGGCGACCGCTGCGGACGAGCTCCGCCAGGCTCACGACCACGTCGCGGAAGCGCTCGGGGTCGGAGTTCGTCAGCGCTTCGTCGAGCACCAGCGGCAGCGCTTCGCCCAGCTCCACGCTCTGCGCGACGGCGATCCGCAGCGCGAGCCCGAGCTGCGACTTCGTCCCGCTGGAGAGCTCGGCGAACTGCTTCTGGCGGCCCTCGGCCTCCCAGATCTCGAACGGCAGCCCGGCCTCGTCGGTGTAGGCCGCGGGCCGCAGCTCGTACCGGTGCCGGGTGAATTGCGCGAACAGGCGCCCGACCTCGCGCAGGAGGTCCGGCTGCGCCAGGTGCTGATGATCGCTCGCGACGCTGTCGAGCAGGAAGGCCGCCGCCTCCGTCTCGAACAGTTCGTCGCGCAGATCGCCGAGGCGCTCGCGCGCGGTCTCCTCGTCGGCCTGCGCATCCTCGAGCTCGCGGCCGCGGCGCGCGCGATCGATCGCCTGGCGGATCTCCGCGACCTGACGCTGCAGCTCGTCCTGCAGCTCCGCGCTGGCGTGGTTGTCGTCGAAGGCCTCCTGGGCCTCGCGGACCTCGAAGGCGACGAGGTCGGGGTGGGTCTCGAGGCGCCGCTCGAGGCGCCGCACCTCCGCCGACTGCGCGAGGTGCTCCTCGTTCGCCGCCGCCCAGGACGGGAGCTGCTCGAGGTGCCGCGCGAGCTCCGGTCCCTCGAGCTCCTCGAGGCGGCGCTCGGCGCGGTACGCCTCCTGTGCGCGCCGGCGACGCTCGAGCTGATCGACCAGGCGCTTCTCGAGGGCGCGCGCCTCGTTGCGGTCGCGCTCGGCGAGCGCGCGGCGGCCCTCCATCGCGGTCAGCTGCTCCTTGCGGCTGCGCGTCTCGGTCGCGTCGCGCGCCGGCTCGAGGCCGTGCTGCGCGAGGAACTCGTTGGTCTTGGCGAGCGTGCGCGCGATCACTGCCTTGGCCTCCTGCTTCGAAGCCTGCGCGCGCGCGAACTCGTGGTTCGCCTGGCTGAGCTGGAGCAGCTCCGCGGCGAGCGCCGTCAATCCGAGGCGCGAAGTCTCGGGCGGCACGCCGCACTGCGCGGCGATGTCGGCGAGGGTCGCGGAGTGCGTGTCGCGCTGCTCTCGAACCGACTCCAGCTGACGCGCCGCGTCGCGCTGCTTCTCCAGCTCGATGCGCTCACGCTCGAACTCACGAGCCTCGCGCTGGAGCTCGCGCAGCCGCTCCGTCACGTACTCGTGCTCCCACAGCTTGGGCGGATCGAAGGGCAAGGCCTCGAACTCTTCCACGTGATCGGAGCGATCGTCGGAGATGCGCCCGAACAGCTTCCAGAAGCCGATCCCTGCCAGGACGACGCCGATGCCGATCGACGTGAACACGTTGGCGAGGCCGAACAGCCCCAGCAGGAGTAACAGCAAGCCTCCGCCAACGAGCGCCTTGGCCGGCAGGTGGTCCAGCGTTCGCGCGCCGCCTTCGAGCCAGCGCGCGAGGAGTGCCAGTCCCTCCTCGAACGGGGGTTCGGCGCCGAGCGTCGGTCGCGCTTCGCCAGCGCGCGCTTCGAGGTCGTCGCAGCGGGCCTCGAGCTTCTGCAGCTCGCGCAGCACAGACTCCAGGTGCTTCCAAGCGTCCTGGCCGAGCTCGGGAGTGGTGGTCGCGCCGCGCAGCTCGCGCCGCGCCGCCTCGATCGAGGCGACGGCCCGCACTTCGGCGTCCGAGGCCTTCGCGAACTGAACCTCACCGTCGCGCAGCTCGACCTCGCGGCGCTCGACCAGCTGCAGCTCCTCGAACGGAACGGGCCGCTCGAGTCCGGTCTGCTTGAGCTCGCGCTCGGCGGCCTGCGCCTTCTCCTGCGCCGCGACCAGGTCCTCCTGGGTCGCCTCGATCTCGGCGCG
>CAYGST010000338.1:0-5734 GCA_964352415.1 uncultured Planctomycetaceae bacterium
TGGAGCCGGCCGCGCGCGCCGAGTTCGAGCGCGCCTGGAACCGGCCGGGGCACACGCGCATCGAGCCGGCGCCCGTCGACGTGAACCGACTCCTGGGCGAGACCTACGCGCTCGCCGACGGCGATCGCCTCACGGGCCAGCTGCTCTGGGACGCGGAGGTGGCGAAGGCCTGGGACCCGGGCACCTACATCCCCGGCGTCGTGCTCGAGGGCGAGTCGTGGGGGCGGCGGACGCTCGCGGACGGCACGCCGTCCTTCGTGCGCTCGAGCCGGCAGGTCGCGTGGAAGGCGGGCGCCGAGCCCGGCGTCGTGCTCGAGGAGGTCTACCTCGATCCGTCCGGCCGCTCCGTGCTCTTCTTCGGCCGCGAGGAGATGATCGGTCCGGACGGCGAACCCGTGCAGGACGGCGGACACCAGCCGCTGTTCCACGTCGAGCACGCGGTCGTCGGCACGGAGGAGGAGCCCATGAACCGCTGGCGCATCGTGCACCTGACCGAGACCGAGGACCCCGCGATCGTCGAGCGGCAGGTGGAGGAGGGCTCCGAGGGATGGCTGATCGGCTTCCTCTCGAAGTTCATCGAGGTCGAGCTCGATCGCGAGCTGACGCCGCTCGCGGCCGAGCCGCAGGTCGGCCGGTGAGGAGCGCGACGTCGCACGCGCCCGTGACCGCGGTCTTCGAGCGCCGCGTGCGCGCCGGGTCCGAGGCGCGCTACGAGGACTGGCTCGCCGGCATCGCGCGCGCCGCCGCGCGCTCGCCGGGGAGCCAGGGGACGACGATCCTGCGGCCGACGGAAGGGGGGTCGGAGTACGTCGCGATCGCGCAGTTCGAGAGCGCGGAGTCCCTGGAGGCGTGGCTCGAGTCCGCGGAGCGGGAGCGGTGGATGTCGCGCCTGCGGGACGTCGAGGTCTGGCGCGAGGACGTCGCGACGCTGGCGGGGATGGAGCGGTGGTTCACGCTGGAGCGCGGGGCTCGCGCCCAACCGCCTCGGTACAAGACGGCAGCGCTGGTGCTGCTCGGGCTCTCTCCGCTGGTGCTCGCGCTGGACGTCGTGCTCGGGCCGCTGCTCTCGAACCTCCCTCGACCCGTGGGCTTGCTGGCCTCGCTGCTGGTCTCGGTGTCGATCATGGTCTGGGGCGTCCTGCCGTGGCTGACGCGGGTGTTCGGGGGGTGGTTGCACCCGCGGGCGTCGCATGGAGCGGTTCCCTCAGGGGCTCCCGACCGTGCACCCACAGCCGGACCCCCGTCGGCGGGGTAGCTCGGTCGACGGCCACACCCGGGAGTGCGCCTGCGCGGGAGCCACGACATCCTGGCCTCGACCGACCGCGTGAGCCGTTCCCCGAGACGAGTCCGCAGACGGTGCGCGAGGCCATCGAGTGGCTCGAAGGCCTCGGTTGCTGTGTGCGAGGTCATCGTGCGCCGCCCGACCTCACCGCTTCCTCCGCGCTTGCGAGCCGACCAACGGCGTCGTCTCATGACGTCAGAGAGACCAGCCGACGCGCTGCCTCCCCGACGACCGACGTAGGACGCCTCCCATGCTGCCGTACCTCATCACCTTCCTTGCGCTGACTCTGCCCCGGACGCAGGAGCCCGGAGACGTCACGGCGCTCTACGTGCAGAACTCGGACGACGTCACCTCGGATGACCTCGCACCCATCGAGTTGACCTACCGGCAGGTGGGCGAGCACAGCCTCGCCCTGCACGTCTTCCGCCCCGCCGACTGGAAGCCTGGCGACGCGCGCGCCGGCATCGTCTTCTTCTTCGGCGGTGGCTGGGTGAGCGGCGACCCGGCGCAGTTCTTCCCGCACTGCCGCGCCCTGGCCGAACGGGGCCTGGTCGCGATCTCCGCGGAGTATCGAGTCGAGACGCGCCACGGTACGACCCCCTTCGATTGTGTCCGCGACGGCAAGGCCGCGATCCGGTGGGTCCGGGCTCATGCCGGGGAGCTCGGCATCGACCCGGACCGCATCGCCGCGGGGGGAGGCTCGGCGGGCGGGCAGGTCGCCGCTGCGACGGCGACGCTGGACGCGTTCGACGAGGAGGGCGCGGACACGGACATCAAATGTCGCCCCGACGCGCTCGTGCTCTTCAACCCCGTCCTCGACAACGGGCCCGAGGGCTACGGGCACGAGCGTGTGAAGGAGCGCTGGGAGGAGTTCTCCCCGCTGCACAACATCGCTGCGCCCGCGCCTCCGACGATCGTCTTCCTCGGTACGGAGGACCGACTCGTTCCCGTGGCCACGGCCGAGGCCTACCAGCGGGCGGTCGAGGCGGTCGGCGGGCGCTGCGAGCTGCACCTCTTCGAGGGCGCCGGGCACGGCTTCTTCAACCACGGGCGCGGGGACGACGCGCACTACGACTCGACCATGCTCCGGACCGAGCGCTTCCTCGAGTCCATCGCGTTCCTGGACCCTCTCGGTTCGAACTCGCTCGTCGGCGCCGAGGATCGAGTCACGCTGAAGCTCTGGCCCGACGGGCTCCCCCCGGGCGCGCTGCCGATCGCGCCGGAGCGCGCGGAGCAGTTGAAGGCCGAGAGCGACGCGGAGTACGTCCGCTACGTGGACGAGCCGACGATCACGCTCTACCCCGCGCCCGACGAGCTCGCCACGGGGCGCGGCGTCCTGATCTGTCCGGGCGGCGGCTACAACCTCCTGGCCTGGCGCAAGGAAGGCCTGGAGCTGGCCGAGTGGTTCAACTCGATCGGGGTGACGGCCGCGGTGCTGAAGTACCGGGTCCCGCGGCGCAGTCCCGACCGCTTTCACGTCGAGCCACTGCAGGACGCGCAGCGCGCGCTACGGCTGCTCCGACACCACGCGCCGGCGTGGGGCCTCGAGGCAGACGAGATCGGAATCCTCGGCTTCTCGGCCGGCGGGCACCTCGCCGTCCTGGCCGGCACTCACTGGGACCGTCCGGCCTACGAGGCGAGGGACGAGATCGACTCGCTCAGCTGCCGGCCGGACTTCCTCTGTCCGATCTACGCCGCCTACCTCGGCGACGACTACGCGGACGACACGGCTCGGCTCGGTGAGCTGGTTCGAGTCACGAAGGAGACGCCGCCGACGTTCCTGGCCGTCACGGCCGACGATCGGATGAGGGGGGCGCAGGCTGCTCTCCTGTTCGTCGAGCTTCGCGAGCACGACGTTTCCGCCGAGCTGCACGTCTACGCGAAGGGCGGCCACGGCTACGGGATCCGGCCGTCCGGGCTGCCGGTCTCCACCTGGCACCATCGACTGGCGGTTTGGTTGAAGGGCCTCGATTGAGTTCGAAACCCTTGCGCGGCCCGCGTGCCCTTCGAGAGCCTCGTCCAGCGCTCGAGAGCGCTCGATTCGGTGGGCTCTCGAGCCCCCGGCCCTGCTCCGTTCTGTTTCGAGCGGTTCGGGAACCTGGTCCACCTCCGTCACCCATGTGCCCGGACACGGTTGTTTCCCATGTACCCGGTCCGGACCGTGAGTCCGTGGCACTAGCGATGTGGCTGTCCATCCTGCGGGCCCGTGATGTTTGCCTTCTTGGGAGCGTGGTTGCCTTGCGCCCATTTCCGTGCACGTGTGTGATGCGCGCTCGGACCCCGCTTGGTTTTCGGTTTGGGCCTAGTTCGGTGCGCGAGTCGCGGCAGGAGGTTTTGCGTTGAATGTCGGGCGCTTTCTTGGATTGCAGTTCCTCTTGGCGGTGGCGCTCACGCTGCTCCACCTCTTTCTGGGCGCGCTCTTGAGGGTTTTTCCGCCTTTTGCGGATGTGCTTGAGATGCTTGGTCTCCTTGGTTATGGGCGTTTTTCATTTTTTGTCGTTCTTGTCCTTGCGTTGTTTGCCTTCGCTATGAACAGCACGGCGGAGGTGCGCGCGGCTTGGGGGGGGCGGGGGACTCGCACTTGGCGCGCTATCGCATCACTGGTTCTTGCAGTTCTTGTCTTCTTAGTAACGACCTTTCCTGTTCTCCTATTGCTCAGCAGATTCGGCTTGGTGACCATGTAATGGAGTCTGTTCGAGTCACCTGCCCATGCGGTGCTTCGGTGGCTTGCTCTTGCATGATTGGTACGGTAATAGGACTTCCTGACTACCCCTGACCCTCCCGCCAGGCCCCTCGCTCGACCATGGCCTCTGGCTCCCGGGCTTGGGGCCGAGCTTGTTCTGGGCCTCAAGAAGTTCCCTGTTGGTTCACCGCCGGGGTGGGGTCTGGCCGCGGCAGGTGCAGGCTGCCCGCACAAAGGAGGCACGAAACAGGCACTGGCTCGCACCCTCGGCGGAGGCCCTCCCGGCCTCGACGCCCTTACCTCGCCTGCCCAGGGAGGTTTGATGGAGCGCACTACCGCCTCATGTGCCTCTCACAGAAGCTCTTACCGGATTGCATTCGTAGGACAGCCCCCTGACCGACCGTCTCTTGAAGGCCTACCTGCTCGAGATCGCCACGACGAGGAGTGCATGGGCTCTGGAGGAGGAGCATCGATCGCTGCGTTTCGAGCCCTACGCTCGGGTCGCACGGCAGTACTTGTCGTTGCTCAAGGCTGTGAACGCTCGGCGGCGAGCGGCGGGCCTCTCTGAACTCGCGGCAACCTGTCTGAGGCTTCATAGGAAGAGCATCCTCCCCCGGTTTCGGAAGCTACTGACCCGTAGCGCCCCACATGCCTCTCGACCTCACGTGACGGGCGGATGCACCATCAACTGTGGAGCACGCCCATCATCCCCGCGCGCCGCAACGCCTTGCGCCGGCGAGCCATCCCGCGATCCGAACGAGCACTCTCCTTACCTCCGCTCGAGCGCCGCGCTTCGGACTCCTGCCGGTGCTCTCCGCGTCCGTCTCCACCCTCGCCTGCACGCCGTCGCACTGCCGCGCGAGCGCGCCCCAGTTCCGTTGCCACGGCCGGATCCGCGCGCGCAAGGGCGCCCAGAAGCGCTACCGCTGTCCCCACTGCGGCCGTACTCGCAGCGCCAATGCGGGCACGGTCTACCATCGATTGCGCCACTCCAAGGCGAAGTTCGACATGGTCGTCACCCTCTCGGTCGAGGGAGTTAGCCAGGCGTCCATCGCGCGCACGGTGCGCCTTTCCGTCTCGACCGTTCGCCGCTGGCTCCAGAAAGCTGCGCAAGCCGCCACGACCTTCAGCGATCTGCACATTCGCAACCTGTCGCCCGTGGAGCTCCAGGCCGACGAGCTGAAGACCTTCGCGGGCAGCCGCAAGAACACGAAGTGGGTCCACACGTCGATGTCCGTCTGGTCGCGGCTCTGGACGACGCTCTACGTGGGCCAGCGCCGGCTGCGCGACGTGGAAGTGCACTACAGGGACCTCAGGAGCCGCGTCTCGATGTTTCACGAGCCGCCCCTCTTCGTCACGGACGCCTTCAAGTACAACGAACAGGTCGTGAAGAAGGTCTTCGGCAACCGGCTCGTGTACGCCCAGGTGCAGAAGCGCATCCGAGACAACCGGGTCGTGCGCATCGACCACGAGCTGATCGTCGGGCCGGAGTGGAGGCTCGAGCGCGCCTTCGACCGGTCGGAGGATTCGAAGCGGATCAACACCGCCTACGTCGAGCGGCTCAACCTCACGCTGCGAAGGTCGATTGCTGCCTTGCAGCGGAAGACGACGGCGCAGGCCAGAACAACCGAGTCGCTCAAGGAGCGATTAGAAGTGCTCCGCTGCTACTACAACTTCATTCGGCCCCACGGCTCTCTCCGCTTTGGCCGCAAGGCGCGAACCCCCGCCCAGCAGGCGGGGATCGCGACGCGTCGCCTGACCTGGCGCGA
>CAYGST010000339.1:0-5664 GCA_964352415.1 uncultured Planctomycetaceae bacterium
GCCGCTTCGCGCTCGACGAGCGCCACGCCGACCTCGACTGCGTCGCCTGCCACCAGCCGTGGCCGCTCGCCGACGGCACGGAGGTCGTCCGCTACCGCCCGCTCGGCACGACCTGCGTCGAGTGCCACGGCACGGAACACGACGGGGGCGACCAGCGATGAGGGCGTGCTGCACGTGGGCGCTGCTCGCGCTCTGGCTCTTCGCGGGCGCGGCGCGGGCCGGCGCCCAGCAGGGCGAGCCCGAGTTCGTGCTCGTCCGGCTGCGCGTCACCTCGGTCGCCGGCGCGAGCGCCTACGTGGACGCGGGACGCGACGACGGCCTCGAGCCGGGGGACCGCGTGCGCTTCCTGCGGCCCGGAGCGGCGGCGGTCACCGGCGAGGTGCGCTCCGTCTCGAGCCGGACCGCGCGGGTGCAGCTCTTCGACGCGAACACGGTCGACGTCGGCTTCGAAGGCGAAGCGCGGATCCCGAGCGCGCGGCTCGCGCCGAAGACGAACGCGGCGGAGTCCGAGGGGCCGCCGGACGGCGTTCCGCACCCGCCGTGGACGCACGAACCGGTCGAGTGGGAGGAGGGCGTGCCGCTGCTCGCTCCGGCGACCGCGCGCGAGCCGAAGGAGCGCGAGCTGGAGGTGCGCGGCCGGGCCTTCCTGCAGCTCGAGCCGACGTGGGACGACGCGCGCGACAGCGAGTCGCTCTTCGCGCGGCTCGGCACGGACCTCGCCGTGGAGAACCCGTTCGCGCGCGGCGGCACGCTCGTGTTCGAAGGCGACCTGGCGCTGCGCCAGCAGGACGTCTTCGGTGGCGAGGACCGCAGCGACGAGCGCCTGCGACTGCGCCGGCTGAGCTACGCCTTCGGCGGAACGCGCTACGACCCGCTGCGCGTCGAGGCGGGGCGCTTCTTCCAGCGCTCGATGCCCGAGTTCGGCCTGCTGGACGGGGCGGAGGTCGCCATGTACCGCGACCCGACGAGCTACGTGGGCGTCTCCGCCGGCTACTTCGTCGCGCCCGACTTCGAACTGACGACGGGCGAGGATCTGCAGCTCGCTGCGTTCGCCGGCGGTCAGCTGACGGGGCTCGCGGACCTCGGCTGGCGCGCGGGCTACCAGAAGACGTGGCACGAAGGGGACGCGGACCGCGACCTCTTCGCCGGCGGCCTGCAGTGGTTCGGCGAGGGCGGCGGCTCGTTCGTCGGCAGCGCGATGCTCGACCTCTACACGTCGGACGAGCTGCAGCAGGACTCCGGCATCGAGCTGAGCGAGCTGCACCTGGACGGCGGCTGGCGCGGGGACGCGATCGGGGTCAGCGCCGGCGTGCATCGCTTTCGGCTGCCGGACCTGCGCCGCGATCCCGTGTTCGTGCCGCCGGGGGAGGACGTGCCGACGCCGCGCTCCGACAGCGCCTACGTGCGCGTGCAGGGCGACGTGTCTCGCAACGTGCGGCTCTCGGCGCGCCTCGACGCGTGGGAGACCGGCACGGACCACGGCGGTGGGGGGGAGCTGCGCGGCGACCTGCGCGACCTGTGGCCCGGCGGCGGCGTCAACGCGACGCTGTACCGCACGGACGGGCAGCTGGTCGACGTCGACGGTCTGCGCTGCGGCGTCGACCAGGCGACCTCGGTCGGGTCCTGGTGGGCGGGCTACGAGCTCTCCAACGTCAGCCTCGCCGACGCCCAGGGCGCCGAGGAGCGCCAGACGCGCCACTCGCTCCGGCTGCGCTGGGATCGAACCCTTGGCCGGGACTGGAGCCTCTCCGTGTACGGCGAGGACCACTTCGGCGACGACCAGGACGCGCTCGTTCTCGGCCTCTACCTTCAACGTCGCTTCTAAGATCCACCCATGACTCGCTCGACCCCTACCCGCGACGACGTCCCGCTCGGCGTCAAGCTGATCGTCCTCGGCGCGCTGACGCTGTTCGCGCTGGCCTGCGTCCAGCTGCGGCGGCCCGAGGTCCACGAGTGGTGGTTCGAGCGGGGCCCCGTGATCCCGCACGACACGTTCCCCGCGGACTGCTCGCTGTGCCATACCGGCGACGGTTGGACGACGCTGCGTGACGACTTCTCCTTCGACCACGAGCTGGAGACGGGCGTGGCGCTCCTCGGTGCTCACGCCGAGGCGGAGTGCCTGCGCTGTCACAACGACCGCGGACCCGCGGGCGCCTACGCCGCGCAGGGCTGCGTCGGCTGCCACGAGGACGTGCACCGCACGCAGCTCGGCCAGGCCTGCGCGCGCTGCCACGTCGAGACCTCCTGGCGACCGAAGGAGGAGATCGCGATCCACACGCGTGTCGGCTTCCCGCTCGAGGGCGCGCACCTCACGGCCCAGTGCTGGGAGTGCCACGACGGCGCGGACCAGGGCGTGTTCACCGGCGCGCCGCGGGACTGCGCCGTCTGCCACGCGGAGGACGTCGCGCTCGCGACCGACCCCGATCACCTGGCGCAGGGCTGGACGGCGTCCTGCGAGCGTTGCCACGTCCCGACGAGCTGGGCCGGCGAGGGCTTCACGCACTCGACCTTCCCGCTCGTGGCCAGCCACCGCAGCGTTGACTGCGCCGAGTGCCACGTCGGCGGCCTGTTCGAGGGGACGGCGAGCGCCTGCGCGGACTGTCACTTCGAGGAGTGGCAGGCGACCAGCGACCCGAACCACATGCAGGCCGGCTTCGGCGCCGGCTGCGAAAGCTGTCACGTCCCGAACGAGTGGGACCAGGGCAGCTACCCGCACAGCTCCTTCGCGCTGGCGGGGGCGCACGCCGCGCCGGACTGCAGCGAGTGCCACGTCGGCAACGTCTTCGAGGGACTGCCGAGCGAGTGCGCCGATTGCCACCAGACGGACTACGACGGGGCCTCCGATCCGAACCACATCGCGGAGGGCTTCCCGCTGCAGTGCGACCAGTGCCACACGGTGACGATGTGGGAGCGCGCGAACTTCGACCACGACATCTGGCCGCTGACGGGCTCGCACGCCCCTCTGGCCTGCGACGAGTGCCACGGCGGCGAGGTCTACGAGGGGACGTCCCAGGAGTGCATCGTGTGTCACTTCCCGAGCTGGCAGGCGGAGACCAATCCCGACCACCTGGCCGCGGGGCTCTCCACGATCTGTCAGGAGTGCCACAACACGACGGCCTGGGCGGGGGCGACCTACGCGCACCGCGTCTGGCCCTTGACCGGCGCGCACACAGCCGCCGATTGCATCGACTGCCACGCGGGCGGGACCTACGCCGGCCTGCCGAGCACCTGCGTGAGCTGCCACCTCTCGGACTACCGCTCCACGAACGACCCGGACCATGCGGCGGCGGGCTTCCCGACGAGCTGCGAGAGCTGCCACACGACGGTCATGTGGGAGGGCGCGCGCTTCAACCACAACTTCCCGATCGATCGCGGCGACCACAGCGGCCTCTCGTGCAACGAGTGCCACCAGCAGCCGCGGGCCTTCCAGGTGTTCTCGTGCACGCACTGCCACGAACACTCGCAGCGCGAGATGGCGGACGAGCACGACCGGGTGAGCGGCTACACGTGGACGTCGTCCGCCTGCTACCAGTGTCACCCGGACGGCGACCGCTGACGTTGCTCAGGTGTCCATCGTGACGTGCCCCGGCTGCTCGCGCACGCGCGCGAGCCAGGCGTTCACGTGCTCGTACGGCGCGAGGTCGAAGCCGCCCTCGTCGGCGACGTGCGTGTAGCCGTAGAGCGCGATGTCCGCGATCGTGTAGCGGCCCGCCGCGAACCAGTCGCGCCGGGCGAGGTGGGCCTCCATCACACCGAGCGTCTGCTCACCGCGCGCGTGCCAGTAGTCGAGCTGCTGCGCGCGCGGCGCCGAGCTCTCGGCCAGCGCGACCCAGTAACGGCGCGTCGCGATGTGCGGCTCGTGCTGGTTCTGCTCGAAGAACATCCACGCGAGCGTCTCCGTCGCCTCGACGGCGTCCTCGGGCAGGTACGCGCTCCCGCGCGCGAGGTGGTGGAGGATTGCGTTCGACTCGAACAGCGTGCGTCCGTCGTCGAGGACGAGCGCGGGCAGGCGTCCCTCGGGCGTCGCCTCGACCAGCGCCGGCGGGCGCTCATCGAAGCTCACGAGGTCGATCGAGATGCGCTGGTACTCGCGGCGGAGGTGAGCGAGCAGCAGGCGGATCTTGTAGCAGTTGCCGGAGGTGGCGTTCTCGTAGAGGGTCAGCATGGGCGCAATCTAGCGTGGCCACGGGGCGTTCCCCGACGGGATTCCACCGAGTCGCATTCGATGCGCGGTAGCCTCGCCCGGCATGGAGCCCCTCTGCGCGAGCGGCCTGCGCCCTCGCGAGTCGGCACGCGCACGGCTCGCGCCCCCGCGTTCCCTCAGCGGTGCTAGGCTGCACTCGCCCTGCGGGAGCTCCTCCCCAGGGCGAGTCCGCTACCACCCGGAGGCGTCATGCGAAACACCGACCCGCTCCATCACGTCGAGCGCGCGATCGAGAACGTGCGCAACGGTCACCTGACCGCGATCGAGGCCGCGCAGCGCATCGAGCACTGCCTCGACCTCCTCACCGACCTCCCCGCGGACGCCGTCCGTGACCTGCACGCCGTCGCGCGCGAGCTGCAAGGCATGCGTTGGGACGGCGGCGGCGACTACTTCGCGGAGCTCGATACGCTGACGGGGCGCGTGCACGCGCTGAGCGTCAGCGTCAGCGAGCGTGGCTGAGCCGCGCGTGGCCGGACGTTCGCGAACTTGCGATCCAGCTCACTAGAGCCGCTCGCGCACGCGGGCGGCGGCGCGCAGCATCGACGCGTCGCAGCCGAGCCCTTCGAGCTCGTCGAGGCCGAACCAGCGCAGGTCGAGGGACTCCGCGCTGATCGCCTCGCGGGCGCCCTCGGCGGCGAAGGCGACGTAGCGCGTGTCGAGGTGGAGGTGCTCGGGGACGTCCCCGTGCCGCGGGATGACGTGGATGTCGAGGTCGAGGATCTCGGGGTCGATCGTGATCGCCTCGATGCCGCTCTCCTCCTGAGCTTCGCGCAGGGCGGCGCCGACGAGGTTCGCGTCGCCGTCGCAGTGGCCGCCGAGCTGCAGCCAGATCCCGAGCTTGCGGTGCAGCGTGAGCAGGACCCGCTCGCGCGCGTGGTCCATCAGCATCGTCGAGGCGGTCAGGTGGCCCTCGAGGCAGCTGCGGCGGTGCGCGTCCTCGGGGTGGGCCTCGACGAAGGCCAGCATCCGGGCGCGGACCTCGTCCTGCGCGTCGTCCGGCGTGGTGTAGGCTTGCAGGAGACGGCGCGCGCGGGCGAGGTCGGGGTCGGGCTCGTACTCCACCTGGTCTAATCGCGGTCGAAGCGGCGGTACTTGCCGCCGCGGCCGTCCTCGTCGAGGCCCAGGTTGCCGCGATTCTTCTCGCGCCACTCGTGGTAGCTGTCGTAGTCGCCGTCGGCGTGGAAGAAGATCCGGCCGTCGCCCTCGAACGCGAGGATGTCCGTCGCGATGCGGTTGAGGAAGTAGCGGTCGTGGCTGACCACGATCATCGAGCCGCGGTACTCCTCGATGGCCTCCTCGAGCACGCGCAGCGTCTCGAGGTCGAGGTCGTTGGTCGGCTCGTCCAGGATGATGAGGTTCGCGGGGTCCTTGAGCATCTTGGCCAGGACGACGCGGTTGCGCATCCCGCCCGAGCAGTGGCCCACGAGCTTCTGCTGGTCCTCACCGCGGAAGTTGAAGCG
>CAYGST010000340.1:0-5649 GCA_964352415.1 uncultured Planctomycetaceae bacterium
TGGTGCGGTACTTTTGGAGCGCGGCACAACGGCAGGTGTGCGACTCCGTATTCTAGCGTCATGCAAGTGGATGTCGGAATCGTCGGTGCTGGACTGTCCGGACTGGCCTGCGCGCGTGAGTGTGCGCGGCGCGGCCTGAGCTACGCCGTCTTCGAGCGCGCGGAGCGCGTCGGAGGCCGGGTTGTCAGCGACGAGCAGGACGGCTTCGTCCTTGACCGCGGCTTCCAGGTCCTGCTCTCGTCCTACCCCGAGGTCCAGGCGCAGGTCGACTTCGAGGCCCTCGAGCCGGGGCGCTTCGCGGCCGGCGGTCTCGTGCGCCGGGGCGGCGACTTCTGGCGGGTCGTCGATCCGTGGCGCTCTCCGATGCAGGGGCTGCTCACGCTGCGCGCGCCCTTCGTCACGCTGAGCGACGGCCTGCGGATGGCTCAGCTGCGCGACGAGGCGATCGATGGACGGCATGAGGGCGATGCCCGCACGACCGACGCCTTCCTGCACGACTTCGGCTTCACGGACGGCCTGATCGAGGGCTTCCTGAGGCCGTTCTTCGGTGGCGTGACGCTCGACCGCGCGCTAGGCGCGCCGGCCTGGTACTTCATGCGCCTCTTTGGATGGTTCGCGCGGGGCGACGCGACGTTGCCCGCGCGGGGCATGCAGGCGCTACCGGAGGCGCTCGCCGCCACTCTCGACGCGAGCGCGGTGCACCTGGGGGAGGCCGTCGAGGCCGTCGAGCCGCGCGCGATTCGCCTCGCGAGCGGGACGCGCATCGAATGCGGCCAGGTCGTGGTCGCGACGGAGGCCGACGCCGCGGACCGACTCCTCGACCGGGAGTCTGCGCGCCGCTGGAACGGAACGACGACACTCTACTACGGGGCGGACGAGTCGCCGGTCGGCGAGCCGACCCTCGTCGTCAACGGCGAGGGTCCCGAGGACGGCCCGGTCAATCACCTCTGCGTGCTCAGCGACGCGCAGCCGACCTACGCGCCCGAGGGCCGCTCCCTGGTCTCCGTGAGCGTCCTCGGCGTCCCCGAGGCGCCGGACCCCGAGCTGAACGAGGACGTGCGCCATCAGCTGGAGGGCTGGTACGGAAGCGCGGTGAACCGCTGGCACCTCCTGCGCATCGACCGCTTGCGGAACGCGCTGCCGAAGCTGGGCACCAGCGAGGCGCTGACGCAGTGCGAGGCAGGAGTGATCCTCTGCGGCGATCACCTCGCCACGCCGTCGATCCAGGGCTCGATGGAGTCGGGCCGCCTCGCGGGCCTCGCCGCAGCGCAGGCGCTGGGGGCAACGCCGGCCTAGCGGACCATCACGGCAGGTGTGCGACACCATTTGGAACCGTATTCACCTCTCGGGCACGACCTCGGTCTCGACGGCCGGCTCGGTGGGCTCCTCGGGGCCGTTGCTCGAACCCTGGCCCAGCAGCTTCCAGAAGTAGAGTCCGAACAGCAGCGCGGGCACCAGGAGCCAGATCAGGCGCATGCCGAGCGGCGTGCGCTCCGGACCAGGGTCGTCGACCACGGCTACATCCAGGCGCCGCCGTTCATGTCGAGGGACTGCCCGGTAACGCCGCGTCCGTCGCTCGAAAGCACCCACGCGACCATGCCGGCGATGTCCTCCGGGGCGCTCATGCGACCGAGCGGGACGTCACCCATCGCGATGGCGTGGGCCTCGTCGTAGGTCTTGCCCATGCCCGTGGCCATGCCCTGGATGCCGTCGCGCGCCATCTTGGTATCGACCCACCCCGGGCAGATGGCATTGACCTGAACCTCGTCGCCCGCGAGCTCCATCGCGAGCGCCCGCACGAGGCCCAGGATCCCGGTCTTCGACGCGCAGTAGCCCGTGTACCCGGGCACGCCGAAGCGCCCGAGGATCGACGAGATCGCGAGCAGGTGGCGCGGGCCTGACGAGCTCGGCGCGAGGTGCGCCTGCGCGGCGCGAAACGAGTTGTACGTGCCCGTCAAGTTGGTGGCAACGATGTCGAAGAAGCGGTCGCCCGGACCGTCCTCGTTGGCGCCGCCGATGCCGGCGTTGGCGACGAAGGAGCGCAGCGGTCCGCGCTCTTCGGCCGCTGCGGCGAGCGCGCCGTCGAGCAGCGCCCGCTCGCGGACGTCGCAGGACGCGAGCCCGAGGTCGTCGCCGCCGCCCTTGCGCTGGGCTCGACAGGCCTTGGCGGTCTCCTCCAGCCTCGAGGCGTCGCGCGCCAGCAGCGTGAGCTTCGCCCCCTCGGCCCACAGACGCTCCGCGATGGCCCGGCCGATCCCGGTGCCGGCGCCCGTGATGACGATGTGCTGATCTTGAAAGCGTTCGTTCATGGCGGGGAGAGGATACCGAATACGGCGTCACACACCCGCCGTTGCATACTGCATACGGTGTCGCACACCTGCCGTTGTGGTCCGCTCCTAAAGTGCCGCACCAACCGCGGTGGCCAGGCCGGGGTCTCCGGCCGGTCCCTTCGGGTTGATGCGGCACTTCCTGCCGGGATCGCAACGGCAGGTGTGCGACACCGTATTCCATGGTGCGGACCACAACGGCAGGTGTGCGACACCGTATTCGGTGCGCGACTCCGCGGTGCCCCTCTCCCTTTCGCGGGCGCGCTCCAAAACCGTGTGAAGGACCAAAACTGCAACGCGGCGTGGGTGAGGGGCGCGACGGAGCGGGAAATCGTGACGCTCGAAATGGAGCGTCGTCCCCGCGGAAACGTCGCGGCTCTGGGTGAGTTCGATGCGCGGTGGGGCTCCTATCCGCAAGCCACGCGGGCAAGCTGCCCGCGCGACAGGGGTTCGCCGAACAGCGCTGTTCTCGTGCGTCCTCGCGCGCGGTCGGCATCGGTGCCTCAGCTACCTGTTCCTCCGAATCGCGTCTTGTTGCACGGAGCTTCACCCTGAACAGCGCGCTTCATCGCTCGCTTCTTTCCCTGGTGAAGCGCGCCGCGTGCGGCGTGTTGCGCTGTCCCTTCGCGACGGCGTTAGGGACGTAGCCTGCAGACCTTCTCAAACCTCACACGGAGGAGTTCCCTCGATGAAGACGCAACAGCTCACCACGCAGCACTCGCTCACCGGTTCGACCGGCGCGAGTCCGTCGAGTCTATCACCGCTCGTGAATGGCTCGCCTGCGGCGTCCGCTCCGCGGACACAACGCAACCCACTGACCGCGGCGGCGGAGAGAAAGCTCAACGCCGCCCTACGCGAGAACAGCCGCGGTGGAGTCGCCTGGCTGAACTCGAACCCGAACGTGAACCTCGCGGGCACGTTCCAGCCGAGCACGTCCCAGTACGGGCAGCTCGTCTCGCGCCTGATCACGAGGCGTGCTGCCCAGGCCGGCGTCTCCGCCGGCGCGCTGATCGCGGCGTCCAAGCGCTCGCAATCGATGGGCGCGGGTGGCGGCTCGCCGTTCGGAGTCGCTGCCGCCGGGAGCCCGACCGTCGCGGCGGCCATGCCCACGGGCGCGGGCGCCTCGATTCTCAACGAGCGCCTCGTCGTTCTCGTGAGCCGCGTAACCGGGTGCTTCGAGGTCGACGAGTACATCCTCGCGCTGACGCTCGGCTTCACCGGCTACCTCGCGTACCACCTCGATCACACGAACATCCCCGACCCCGATCCGGACCTGTTCCGCGACGGTGATCCGACGATCACGATGGGGGACCCCACGACGGGTCTGTTCTACAAGGTCCAGAACTCGACGGCGGTCGAGCTGGCCGTCGAGCCCAACGTCGATATCTCGGGCTGGGTCCAGCTCCTGCAGTCGTCGACGCTGGCTCGCACCGTCTTGACGAAGCGCAAGCTCCACGACCGGATGACGGAGTTCTGGACGGACCACTTCAACATCGACGCGCGCCTGGCCTTCCAGGGCCACGTCAAGCCGGTGGACGACCGCGAGGTGATCCGCGCCAACGCGCTCGGGACCTTCCCGGCGCTGCTCACGGCCAGCGCGACGAGCCCCGCGATGCTCTTCTACCTCAACCAGTGGTCGAGCCAGTACACGGCGCCGAACGAGAACTACGCGCGGGAGCTCATGGAGCTGCACACGCTCGGCGAAGGCAATGGCTACGACGAGGTCGACGTCGCCGACGTGGCGAAGCTCCTCTGCGGTCGCAGCGTTAACTTCGTCGGTCCCCCGGCCCAGCTCGGGACCTACTACTACGACTCGAGCCTGCACGACCCGAGCCCGACCACTTTCTCGATCCTCAACAACCACCCGACGAAGATCGCGATCAGCGCGGGCGGTCAGATCCAGGGCGATCAGCTGATCGCCGGGCTCGCGGCGCACCCGCTCACGGCGGACTACATCTCGCTCAAGATGCTGCGCTTCCTGCTGCAGTACGAGCCGACGCCGGCGCAGGTCACCGCGGTCGCGGCCGTCTACACGTCGACCTCCGGCGACATCAAGGAGATGATCAAGGCGATCCTCACGCCCGCGAACATCGACGCGCTGCTCGTTCCGGTGCCGACCGTCCTCAAGGTCAAGCGCCCGATGCAGCTGATGGCAGGCTTTCTGCGGCAGGTACGGGGTAAGCCCTACTGGCCCGTCGGTGTCGTTGCGGATCCGCTGGTCGAGATGCGCAACCGTCTCGCGACCCTCGGGAACGCGCCGTTCTACTGGGGACCGCCGAACGGCTACCCGGACGCGGAGGGCGCCTGGATCGGGAGCCTGCTCGGTCGCTGGGATCTGCTCGACTCGTTGACGCGCAACGAGCTCGACTACATCGACATCGACTACACGGATCTGCTCGCGCTGCTCGGCGCGTACGACCCGAACAACATCGGTATCTACATGAACCTGCTTCTCGCCGGTGGAACGATGACCGCGGACGAGGAGTTCTGGATTCAGGAGTACGCGGACATCGGGACCATCCTGTGGAGCCTCGGCGAGGTGACCACGGAGGAGCTCGTTCGCGAGATCTACGCCGTCGCGGCGTCCGCACCCACCTATCAGTACTACTAGGAGGTCAGCCATGAGCACCAAGAATCGAACCGAAGCAGGCCTCACGCGACGCAGCTTCCTCGCGAACACGGGCGTGGCCGCAGGCGCCGTGAGCGTCAGCGTTGGCATGTCTGGAGTCGCGCGCGCGACCTCGTCGACGACGACCAAGACAGGGATCTTCATCAATCAGCGCGGGGGCTGTGATGGCCTCACGATGGTCGCGCCGGTCGCTGAGGCGGCGTACCAGAGCGCGCGCACGCTCTCTCCCGGCAACAGCATCGCGATCCCGCAGCCAGGGGTGGGCGCTCGCGACTGGCTCGACAGCAAGTTCGCGCTCGCGCCGAGCGGCGTTGCCGCGACGGGTACGGTCGACATGATCGAGCCCTACCTCAATGGGGACCTCGTCTTCGTGCACGGCGCAGGCTGGGTGAACCAGTCGCGCTCGCACTTCACGGCCATGCTCAACATGGAGCACGGCGTGAATCCAGGCGTGCCCCTGTTCCCTGCCGAGGGCTGGGGAGGACGCTATGTTCTGCGGGCGCCGGACAGCGGCGGCCCTGTGCGTGGCTTCGCGCACGGCAACTTGCTCCCGACGCTGCTTCGCGGAGCTCCGAAGACTTCTGCGGTCGCTGACGCGGCGAACCTCGGGTTCCCGGGGCCAGACATGCTGACGGGGACGATCCCGACGGCGCCCTTCCGTCAGCACACGATCAGCAAGAGCTACCAGGCGAC
>CAYGST010000341.1:0-4603 GCA_964352415.1 uncultured Planctomycetaceae bacterium
CCCCCTCGGCCGAGCCGCCGAGCAGGACGTCGCGGAGCTCTTGCGTGAGCGCGCCCAGGCCGCCGAGTCCCTGAGCAGCGAGGAGCTGTGGGCCGAGGCCGGCGCGCTGGAGGAGCTGCTGCTCGAGAGCGAGGAAGGCGCTGACGGTGCGCTCGATCGCCTGCTGGCCGGAGCCGACGAGCTGCCGGAGCGCGGACGCCTCCTGCTGGTCGCGCTGCGCATGGGCGGCGACACGCCGGACCACGGGCTCCTGGCCGGAGTCCTGCGCGGCCTGTTCACCTCCGCGGACCAGGACGTGCGCGAGGGCGCCGCCAGCCTCGCGGGCGACACGGGCTTCACGCAGATCGACACGGACGACCTCTCCGACCTCTTGCAGGAGCTGCTCGACGGAGCGGAGAACGCGGACAACCGCCCGTCGACGAGACTCGCCTTCGCGGGGTCGGCCTACGCCCACGGCGGCGGCGCCGCTCAGCGCGACGCGCGCAAGGTCATGCGGGGCTTCCTCGAATCCTCCAACCCGGAGCTGCGCGGCTCGGGCGCGCTCGCCCTCGCGGGCATCGGCGACCTCGAGACGGCGCGCCCCGAACTCGAACGCCTGCGCCTGCAGCCGGGACCGCAGGGTCGCCTGGCCGAGGCCTACCTCAAGAACGACGACCTGAAGGTCTACTACGAGTCGCGCCTGCGCTCGCAGCGCGCCGCGCTCGCCGAGGCTCAGCAGTCCGAAGACGCCCCGCAAGGCCTGGACGCCATCGAGGGCATGATCGACCTGATCCTCAACCGCCACATCGAGGGTGACGTCGTGGACCGCGACGAGCTGGTCGATGCCGCGCTCGACGGGATGCTGCGCAGCCTGGATCAGCACAGCTCCTACATGAACACGAAGATATTCTCGAAGTTCCAGCAGGACCTTCAGGGCGAGTACGGCGGCATCGGCGCGTACGTCAGCGTGGACCGCACCGACAACCTGTTCACGATCACCCAGCCGATCTACTCGGGCCCCGCCTACCTGGCCGACCTGCGCAGCGACGACAAGATCATCCAGATCGACGACTGGCCGACGCACGATCACGGGATCAGCAAGGACCAGGAGGACATCATCCGCAAGCTCAAGGGCAAGCCGGACACGATGGTCAAGCTCTACATCTGGCGACGCGGCATGGACCCGGCGCTGATCGATCGCCCGACCGAGGACATGGCCGTCGAGGTGAAGCGCGGCTTCATCACGATCCCGACGGTCAAGCACGACCTGCTGCCCGGCAACGTGGGCCTGGTCCAGCTCGACCAGTTCAGCGGCGTCGCGTCCCAGGAGGTCGCGAAGGCCCTCATCGACCTGCTCGACCAGGGCGCCGAGTCGCTCGTCCTCGACCTGCGCAACAATCCCGGCGGCCTGCTCAGCGAAGCCCGCAACGTGACCGACTTGTTCCTCCCCCGCGGCAAACGCGTCGTCATGACCGAGAGCCGCGTCGACGAGCCCGAAGTGCTCAAGACGATCAAGAGCTCGCTCTGGCCCGCGGATCGCCCGGTCGTCGTGCTGGTCAATCGCTTCAGCGCCTCGGCCTCGGAGATCGTCTCCGGCGCCCTGCAGGACCACGGCCGCGCCACGGTCGTCGGTCAGCGTTCCTTCGGCAAGGGCTCCGTGCAGCACCTCGTCGCGCTCGGCCACGACGACCAGTTCGAGGACGAGAACGGCAACCGCAACCGCGACAACTGGGAGCCTCTGACCATCGACCGCAACGGCAACGGCGAGTTCGACTACGCCCCGCGAGCCAAACTCACCATCGCCCGCTACCTCCTGCCGTCGGGCCGCTCGATCCACCGTGAGCTCGACGAAGAGGGCAACATCCTGTCGCTCGGCGGCGTCGACCCGGAGGTTCGCATCGACCCGAAGCGCTACGAGGCCTGGCGCCTGGAGGCCATGTACGACCTCCAGGACGCCGGCGGCATCCGCACCTGGGTCCGTGACAACTGGGAGGCCAACAAGGAGCTCTTCGTGCAGCTCGCCTACACGGACGGCAAGAGCCCCGAGGCCTACCCCGGCTTCGACAGCTTCTACGCAGGTCTCGACACTCCGCTCGGGCGCGAGGACGTGCGCTTCATGATTCGCCGCGAGGTGCGCCGCCTGGCGCAGGACGAGCGTGGCTCGGCCTTCCCGCGCGGCGACTTCCAGGAGGACCTCCAGCTGCAGAAGGGCATCGAGGTGGCCTTCGAGGAGCTCGGTCGCAAGACGGACGACGTCGAGGAGTACCGCAGCACCTTCGAGGTCTCAGAGGACCTCACCGGTCGCGCCATCGTCCGCTCGTCCGGCGCCGGCGACCTGGCCAAGCGCGAGCAGCTGCGCGAGGCGAAGGGCTGGATCGAAGGCGCGCTGATCGACGACACCAACCTGAAGCCGGAGGAGCTCGAGAAGCTGAAGAAGCTGCTCGAGTCCATGGACGGCTGAGCCGGAGCTCGGACCGAGGTCCGAACTCGAACCACGAAGCAGGGGCCGTGGCGCACGCCGCGGCCCCTGCTTCGTTCCGTCGGAGCTCTCGCAGCCGTTCCTGTCGCGCGCTCCGGGCGAGCGACGTTCGAGGGCCCCGCGCCAGACGCCCGTCCGCGCCTCAGGTCTCGCCGTCGGCGACCTTGGCGAGCTCGGGCAGCACGAACTCGCGCACGACGATCACCAGCGAGGCCGTCACCGGCAACGCGAGCAGGATCCCGAACATCCCGAAGGCCGCGCCGCCCGCGAAGATGGAGACGAGCACCACGACGGGGTGCAGGCCCAGGCTCTCGCCCAGGATCTTCGGCGTCAGGTAGTAGCCCTCGAGCAGCTCGGCCAGGCCGTAGACGAGTCCGGTGCGCCAGAAGGCGTCCCACAGGTCGAGCTCCTGGGTCGACGCGGTCGGCGGCTGCTGCAGCGCGAACATGAACCCGATCAGGTAGGCGAAGAACGGCCCGGCGAACGGGATCAGCGACGCCAGCCCGGCGAACATGCCGAGCAGCAGCGCGTACTGCACGCCGCAGAGGCCCAGGCCCGCGGCGATGAACAGGCCCTTGGCCAGACAGACGGCCAGGCGCCCCCGGAAGAAGTTGCCGATCACCTCGCCGATCTGGCCCCCCACGCGGCTGATGTGTTCACGCTCGTCCTTGGGCAGGTAGCGCCGCAGGAACGTGTGGATGCGCTCCAGCTCGAACAGCAGGAAGTAGGTGTAGATCGGCAGCAGCACGACGAAGGAGACGAACGCGATCACGCTCCCGAACAGCCGCAGCGCCAGGTCGAGGAGAGGCGAGCGCCCGCCGGACGTTGGCTTCGCGTTGAGGGCCTCCGACGGCGTCGCGAGCTCCTCGCGCAGGACCTCGTAGAGCTCTCGCGCCGTGGGCTCCTCGCCCTCGGGCGCGGGGAAGCCGATCAGCTCGCGGACCCAGGCGATGTCCTCTTCGTTGCGCTCGAGGAACTCGTCGACCTTGGAGACCTGGCGCTCCTGCCACTCCTCCTGGACGATGAGCTGCGTGTAGTGCGCGGCCTGAACGAGGAGCGCGGTCGAGACGACGCCGAAGAGCGCCACCGCGATCAGGAAGATCGTGTTCACCGCGCGCTTCCGCGACCAGCCGTAGTTCTGCAGGCGCAGGACGAGTGGGTGCAGGACGAAGGCCAGGAAGTAGGCCGTGATCAGCGGGTTCAGGACCGACCGGACCTGCCAGGCGAAGGCCAGGCCGAGCACCGCGAGGATCGCGAGGATCAGGTTCCGCGTGCGCGGCGTGAAGCGCGTCAGCAAGGCTCGTGTCCTGGTTCCGGAGTCCGCGAGAACCGGAACACTAGTGTCCCTCGCCGGCTGGCCCGATCTCGGCGGGCAGCACGAACTCGTACCCCTCGACGAAGAACTGATCGAAGTCGAAGCCCTCGCGGAAGTCCTCGATCGTGTCCTCCTCGCGTCGATTCAGGAGACCCTCGTTCACGAGCAGGAACACGATGTGGCCCCAGTCGAGGGCCGAGTTCACGCCCCACGAGCGCCACACCTGCGCGGCCAGCGGGCCGAACATGCGCGCCGCCTCGCTGCGCAGACCCGCGACGAGCTCCTGGCCGGTGATGTGCCGGTCGGTGCCCTCCGCGTCGTCGCGACCGGCGAGCTTGACCGACGGCTCGAGCGACTCGAACAGGAAGACGAAGGCCTCGGCACGGAAGCGGCCGTCCTCGCGTGAGAGCTTGCGGATGTCGTGTCGGAGGTCGCGCATCGGATCGATCCTCAGGCCCGGCGCGGCAGCGCCAGGAAGGCGCGGTCGAGCAGGCTCTCGGGCGAGAGATTCAACTCCACTTCTCCGCGCAGCGCCACCACGCGCTCGAGCGCCGCGGTCCAGGCCGCCGTGCGCCCGTGCGCCAGGGCGGCGAGGTCGCCGTGGGCCAGCCCGTCCACCGGGAGGCCGGAGGCGTGACAGACGCCATCGCGCAGCACGGCCAGCAGGAGGTCGAGGGCCGCGCGCGTCCGCTCGCGCACCTGCGCGGTCGGCGTCTTTCCGCTGAACGCGCCGTCCAGCTCGAGAACCCGTCGCGTCGCCGCGAGCGGATCGACGCGGCCGTGCAGGAGATCGGCGACGATGACGTCGGCGACGTCGATCGTGTGGCCGT
>CAYGST010000341.1:4613-5618 GCA_964352415.1 uncultured Planctomycetaceae bacterium
CCTGCCCGAAGCGCCCCGCGCCGTGGAGCCCGTGGCGCGCTCGAGCGCGAGCGCTCTGCCCGGCGCCCCCCCGGCCCAGGCGACCAGCGGTCCGCGCACGTTCGCGCTGCCGGCCGCGCGCAGGACGTCGCGCGCCGCCTCCGGCTCCAGCGCGCCGAAGCGCACCGTCACGCAGCGGCTTCGAACCGTCTCCAGCAGGAGGTCGGGCCGTGAGCTCTCGAGCACGAGCAGGGTCGCGTCGCCCGGCTCCTCGAGGGTCTTGAGCAGCGCGTTCTGCGCCGGGTGGTTCGCGCGCTCGAATTCCCGCACGATGACGACCCGCATGCCGCCTTCGGCGGGTCGTAGCGCGAGGAACTCGCAGACGCTGTCGCCTTGCCACTTGCCGTCGTCGCGTTCGGTGATCGCCGCGATCGGAATCGTCTCCAGCTCGTGCTCGAGCGGATCGAGCACGAACACGTCGGGGTGGCTGCCGCTCTGGAAGCGCTTGCACGGACCGCAGCTGCCGCACGGCCCTGCCCAGTCCTGCGCGGCCTCCGGAGCGCCACTCGCCCACGTCTCGCAGAAGATGCCCTGCGCGAACCACAGCGCCGCGCGGAACTTGCCGACGCCGCCGGGCCCCTCGAACAGCAGCGCGTGCGGCAACCGGCCGCGTCCGCGCGCCCGCCACAGGCCGCGCACGACCTCGGCGTGGCCGAGCGGCGCCTCAACGGCAGACACGCGCCACCTCCTTGATCAAGCGTCCGTGGACCTCGTCCTCGGAGCCGCCGCCGTCGATCAATCGGGCCGCAGGGTCGCGCTCGGCGTAGCGCCGGTAGCCCTCCGCGACGCGCCGCTGGAATTCGAGGCCTTTCGCCTCGATGCGGTCGCTCGCCGCGCCGCGTCGGCGGGCCGCCTCCTCGACGTCGAGGTCGAGCAGGAACAGCCGGTCGGGCACGGGGTCGCCGGCCCAGCCGTGCAGCAGCGCGAGCACCGCGTCCTCCTCGAGCTCCCCGGCGACCGCCTGGT
>CAYGST010000342.1:0-5615 GCA_964352415.1 uncultured Planctomycetaceae bacterium
CTGAGCTGGGTGACGAGAAGGATTACCGGTGCAGGCAGGGAGAAGAGCAACGTTCTCCATCCGGAGCTCGGCACCGCGATGGCACGCAAGAGGATGACGATCGACAGGGTCGCGAGGCAGGTGACGTTGCCGGGAGAAGAGAAGGCGTAGTCCGCGAGGTAGGGAGCTAGCGCCAGCGCGAAGATTGCCTGCAGCAGTAAGAAGTCGATCGTGACCAGCGCACGCCTCGAGAGAGCGCGCTGCCGCAGGTAGAACCACGAGCCTCCCGAGAGCAGGGCCAGCGGCAGCATCCCCCCGGTCGACGGGTTGCGGATGAACTCGGCGAGGCCGTCGTCAATCGACACCCCGGAGAGTGTTCGCGCGGCGAGCATGGCCGCCGAGGCGACGAGCAGCACGATTCCGGCCCAGCCCGAAATCGAGCACAAGCGCTCTTGAACGAAGCGACGCGTCTCCTCCTCGAACCCTGAGTAGTTCAGGCTCTGCATCAGCGCGAGCATACTAGCAGGTCACCTTCGCCATAGCCTCTGGAGCGAGGATGGGCCCGGCACCAGACTCGACTTCGTCGACGCGTCGAGGCCTGACCGGGTTCATCACTCGGCGAGTCATGCTCGAGAGTCAGGCCCACTCGCTTCGGTCTTTGCTCCGACGCGAGGCTGATCCTCCGGGTCCATGAACGCCCGGGAAGCGACGACGAGCGCGACACGCTCGAGGCCGCGTTGCCGAGGAGATCCGTGACGACGACCTCCAGCCTTCGGGTCGGGCTCCCCGCCCACAGCACTCCGTCGCCCAAAGGGCTCGCGATCAGGCTGCCCCCGGAGAGGAAGATCCCCGGCGCCTCGGACATGGCCTGGGAGGCGACCAGCACGAGGTTGTCGAAGGCCAGGACGTTCCTGCCCGCAGCGTCGAGGCGCGCACCGTACCCCGGGAAGTTGCGACATCCCGTCCATCCGAAGACCGTCGTCTTCCCGCACGGGCAGGCCTACGGGAAGCAGACCGCTCCATCAAGGCACGAAGGTGATGGAGAGTGCGTTCGAGGTGTTGAAGCCCGCGCCCAAGATCGTCGGGTCACGGAACCAGCACTGGAAGTACTGCACACCTGGGGAGTGGACTCCAATCGAAGGCAGATCGAGCGTCGCACGCGCGAGGTTGCGAGATGCCTGGCCCCCGGGTGCGATGCGCGTGATGTCGCCCCCGACACAGAGGGAGCCGTCGCCGAATGGCGCCTGTGCCGGCTGGGTGCCGCGCAGGAAGAGGAACGGCGTGTTCGGTACGGAGAGCGCTTCCAGCACGAGCTCGTTGGCCGCGAGGCTCTCGCTGCCGAACGCGCGGATCACAGCGGGGCTCCCGGTCGAGTTCACACCCGTGACCCCATGCTGCACCGCGCCCGCGTTCCCCGGCGTGGCGCACTGACCGGCCCCGTTGTCGCCCCAGGCCACCACCGTCCCGTCGCTACGACGTGCGACGTAGTGGGCGGTGGAGATGAAATAGGGGGTACAAGGACCACCAAACTGGCCACAGTCGATCCAAGTGACCTCGCCGCCACCTGAAAGACCGACGTAGGAGGTTCCAGGCGCGAGGGCAGGGACCGAGCCAGGAGCGGCGCCAACTTCCACGATCGATCCGTCGCTGACGAGCGCCGCAGACGAGTGGGCTTCCACGTACGAGAGCCCCGGAGCGAGTGCCGGCCAGGTCCCTGGACCGATCTGCCCGTCGCTGCGAAGCCCGGACCAGCCCTGCGGCCCCGCCGAGATCTGCACATAGGAGACTCCGGCGGGCGGTGAATAGACCCGAATGAAGGGCAGGCTCCAGATTGCAGGGCTCCCGAAGAACACGACCGCCCCGTCGGTGCGCCGCGCGATCGAGTACCCGTACAGGTAGGTCCCACCAAAGAACGGCTGCCCATCGAAATAGGTGGAGCCGGCGGCGGCCACCTCGACGTAGCCGACACCGGCGGGTGGGACGGGGACATCGCACTCACCACTCGTGTTGTTCCCCCAGGCAACGATCGTTCCATCGCTGCGACGTGCGAGCACGTGGGCGAGGCCCGCGGCGATCTCGACATAGCTCTGCCCGGGAGACAAGGCAGGCACGTTCAGCTGTCCGTAGGTGTTGGCTCCCCAGGCCACGGCCGAGCCGTCACTCAGGCGCGCGACCGAGAAACTCCCAGCCCAACCCCCTCCAGCCGAGACTTCGACGAACGACACGCCCACGGGCAACACGGGGACGTCGGACTCGCCGGACCCGTTGCTGCCCCAGGCCTCGACCGATCCGTCGCTACGCAGCGCGAGCGTGTGGGAGGCACCGGCAGACACCTGGACGACGGGCGCGGCGGCCTGGGCCTGCGCGGAGGCTGTGTTCAGCAAGAACGCGGCGACCGCGAGGCACGGGGTGAGATGCTGAGCCAGGAGGCTCTGCCAGCGGCCGGAGCTCGTCGATCGCTGCGGGGCGAACGCGGGCGCACACTTCCGCGTGCGGGCCCGGGCCGCGACAGCTGGGCGTTTGGCTTCGGGCTGTGATCGGGTGGTCATGGCAGGGCTATGGATCGGGGAGCGGTTCGCGATGGGGAAGTCCCTTCGCCACCCGCTCAACCGAAAACGGACATCCGCCCGCGCAGCCCATCTCGTTCTCTCCCCGAGAATCAGAACTGGTGTGCCACCCGAAGCCACGACCCGGACGTCCAAGCAGCGTGTTCCCCGCAACTCGAGCAGCCCGCGAGCACCGATGCGCGAAGGGCTGGCGACTGCTCGGTGGCCGCCGTCGCGCTCCCCGGTCGGAAGCCCGGTCCATCGAGTGGCGACGCTCGGGTGCGATCTGCTGATCAGGAGCCTCTGAGGCGATCAGCGAGCCTGCTCCGTGAGCCCTTGAACGGTCGGGGTGCCTAGGGCTCTACACGAAGCTCGGTCGAGACGACGGGCGTCAGGCGCTGTCGCACTTGCCCGACCTACCCGCGTGTGCCGATCGTCGAGACGAAGCGCTCCGCCAGTCGGGCACCGAAAACGTGGCGTCCAGTGTGGCGTTTCCATGTGACTCAGGGTGCCCTCAGGTGACCTCGGACGACTTGCCGAAGTGCGCTGACGGCCCCGAGAAGGCCATAGAAGGCAATGAACCTGGTGAGGCGGCGGGAGTCGAACCCGCGTCCCGGAATTGCCACTCCCCAAGCGTCTACGTGCGTAGTCCACGATTTAGTTCTCGTCGTCCAGCCGCCCATGGACGGGCTGCCTTCGGACAAGCGCCTCTAAAGTCTCGCCGAGGAACCGAGGTGCAGAGTTCCTTCGACCAGCCCACTGTGTACGTCTCCATCCGGCCGCGGGCACTCCAGATGGTGACGGCTGCTAGTAATTAAGCAGCGAGAGAGTAGTTGTTGGCAAGTGAATTGCCTTTCCCGAGAGGGTTTAGCGGGGTGACTCGAGATCCCCGGCACGCAGCTCAGGGGCGATCAGAAACCGGTCGAAACCATTGCGCCCCCAGGTTCAAAGAACGGGGAGAGTTTAGCACAGCGCCGGCCAGACTTCAGGGTTCGAATCGCACGAGTTCGGCCCCTGAGCACCGGATTCGCGGCCTCACGCGGGGAGCGGGAGCACCGGCTGCGCGGCTCGACGCAGGGGCCCCCGGCCGCTCGGCGTACGATGGGCGCGCGCTCCGCGAGCCCTCAGCGCGTGCGCTTGACCGCGCGCTCCATCTGCCGCTTGTCGTCGCGGTCGCGCTGGGTCTGGCGCTTGTCGTAGAGCTTCTTGCCGCGACAGAGGCCGATCTTGCACTTGACGAGACTGCCCTGGAAGTAGACCTCCAGCGGGATCACCGTGACGCCCTTCTCGCGCACCTTCTTCGACCACTTGTCGATCTCCTGGCGGCTCGCGAGGAGCTTGCGGTCGCGGGTCGGCTCGTGGTTGTGCACGTTGCCGTGGCGGTACTCGGGGATCGTCGCGCCCTGCAGCCAGAGCTCGCCGCCCTTGATCCGGCCGTAGGCCTCGCCGATCGAGCAGTGGCCAGCGCGGAGGCTCTTGACCTCCGTGCCCCGCAGGACGAGGCCGCACACGAGCTCCTCGAGGATCTCGAAGGCGTGGTAGGCCTTCTTGTTCTTCGCGACGCTGCGGTACTCCTGGGGCTTCTTGGCCATCGCGGCAGTCTATTCCGGCGAGCGCGCGGACCGTCGCGCAGGGTCAGATTCCTGCGCGGACGGCGTTGACCTGACCCGGGGGCCTCCGTATGGTTCTCGCTCCTCACTCGGCCCGGGTGGCGGAATTGGCAGACGCGCATGGTTCAGGTCCATGTTCCCGTTAAGGGAGTGGGGGTTCGACTCCCCCCCCGGGCACCATCCTCGCGGCGCGGCTTCGGCCCCGCGAGGGAGAGGTAGGGCCTGCTAGAGCGAGCCCGGCGCGCGGTAGACGAGGATCGCCCGCTTGCCCATCTCTTCGGGCAGCTCGTGCTCCCAGACCGTGTCCAGGATGAAGCCGAGGCGCTCGGCCTCGCGCTCGCCCGCGCGGACCTCCCGCGACCAGGACTTGCCCTTGAGCATCAGGAGGTCCTTCACCGAGTGGCGCACCTTGCGCAGCGTGCGCACGTTCTCGCGCACGGAGCTGATCGCCCGCACGACGACCATGTCGACGCGGTTCGTCTCGAGGTACTCCTCGGCGCGCGCCCAGACCGAGACGGCGTTCTTCACGCCGAGCTCGTCGATCACGTGCTGGAGGAAGTCCGTCTTGCGCTTGCGGGCGTCGACCAGGACCACCTTGCAGTGCGGCTCGGCCAGGGCCAGCGGCAGGCCGGGGAAGCCCGGGCCCGTGCCGAGGTCGAGGATCGTCTTGCCCATGAGCGACGCCATGCGCGTGATGCGCCAGCAGTCGAGGTAGTCCTTGGCCGCGATCTCCTTGAGGTCCAGCGTGCTCGTCAGGTGGACCTTGCGGTTCCACTCGAGCATCAGGTGCGCGTGCTCCGCGTAGCGGTCGAGCACGGACTCCTCGATGTCCTCCTTGTCGAAGGCCCAGGCGAGCGCGTCGCGGATCTTCTTCTTCGGCGGAGCCGGCGTGTCGGGGCCGGGCTCCTCCTCGTCCTCGTCGACGTCGATCAGCTTCTTCGACTTGAGCTGCGCGGCCGGCTTGGTCGCCGCCTCGCCGTCGGAGGCGCCGTCCTCGCTCTCGTCGTCCTCGCCTTCGGCCTCGTCGTCGTCCGACTCGCCGTCGTCCCCATCCACGTCGCCCTCGTCGATGTCGAGGTCCTCGGGATCCAGGGCGAGCGCTTCGGGGTCGAGGCCCTCCTCCAGGCCGCCCTCGAACTCGTCCTCGTCGAGGTTGGCGTCGTCCAGATCGTCGTCGGGGCTCATCGGCTGTGGGCTGGGTGGCGCCGGCAAGCGCGCTCGGGGTCGGCGTCTAGCGGAGCCTCGCGCCCGCGAACGGGTCCTCGGCACACGAGGCTCTCAAGCTCAAGCGAAGAGCTGGCAGGGCAGCAGGGATTCGAACCCCGAACCTACTGATTTGGAATCAGTCGCTCTAACCAATTGGAGCTACTGCCCTCCGTGAGGTCGCGAAGGGTAGCGGCCGCCCGCCACGGCTGCAAGGGCGCGGAGGGGCCCTTCCCTTGTTCCAGAGCCGCTCCGCGCTAGATTGGTCGCCCCGGAT
>CAYGST010000343.1:0-5615 GCA_964352415.1 uncultured Planctomycetaceae bacterium
CCGAGGCTGCGCGGACGCCACAGGCTCAGCATTCCGGAGCGAGCGAGCGCTTCGACCGACGCAGGTGCGAGCTCCCCCGCCTCTTCGCCGTGGGCCGCGTTCGCCGCGAGCTCTTCGGAGATGGACCGCGCCGCTTCCAGCGCGTCGAAGGTCTCGGTCATGTTCGTCATCGTCATCCCAGCTCTCCTGAAACGAATGGAAGCGCCGTCGGAAGTCCGAGGCCCCTGGATCGTCCGCCCGGCCGCTCCAGCGGTCCACTACGGAATCCGTAGTTGACCGATGCGCCCGCCACGCCGACCCTCGCTGCATGGCAAGCCGCTACGGTCAGTACTGTCCGGTCGCCCTCGCGACCGAGATCCTCGGGGAGCGCTGGACGTTCCTCGTCGTGCTCGCGCTACTGGACGGCGTCACGCGCTTCAACGACCTCCAGCGAGCGCTGCCGCGCATCTCGGCCACGATGCTGTCCCAGCGGCTGCGCACGCTCGAGGCGGCGCACATCGTGTGCAAGCAGGCGTCGCCCGGTGGTCACGGGCACGAATACGCGCTCACCGAAGCCGGCCTCGAGCTCGAGGGTGTCGTCATGGGCCTCGGTCACTGGGGTCAGCGCTGGGCGAGGGACATGGAGCTCGACGACCTCGACCCGCGTCACCTCGCCTGGAGCATTCACCTGCGCATGAACGTGGACGCGATGCCCGCGGGCCGCACCGTCTTGCAGTTCGAGTTCACGGGTACGCCCGACGACTGCAGCCGGTTCTGGATCCTGAACACGGACGGCAAGGTCGACATGTGCATCGAACACCCGGGCTTCGACGTCGACCTCACGATTCGCTCCGAGCTGCGCCGCTTCGTCGAAGCCTGGCGCGGGATCCGTTCGCTCGAGGCCGAGCTCGCTGCGGGCCGCATCCGCCTCGAGGGCCCGCGCGCGCTGCAGCGAGCCCTCCCCGACTGGCTGCTCCTCAGCGCCCTCGCCGGCGTCGAGCGCGAACACCCCGGTCGCGAGCGCGCGACCTGCCGGCGCTTCGGCAAGGACTGAGCGGGCGGCAGGCGGCCCGCGCGGGCACGCGAGCAGCGCACGGACCCGCTGAGCACGCCAGACCGCTGGAAGCGCTTCGGCCGACGCGATCGCCAGGCGGACGTACTAGACTACGGCGATGAGGTCGATCCCCGCTTCCGAGATCCGCGCCTGGGTCCGCACCTCACTCCTCGATCCGAAGCGGTCGCGGCCGGTGGTTGCGATCACCACGCAGCCGTCGCTCGGCGGATTCTTCGTCCCACCCGCGTACCTCGAGGAGCAGCTCGGTGAGCTGGCCGATGTCGTCGCGATCGAGACCGGTGACGCGACCTGGGAGCTCGCCGAAGTCCTCCCCGAGCGCCTCGACGTCTACGGCGGAGCGATGCGTGTCTGGTGGCCGGGTCTCACCCTCGACGCCGACTGGCGGGACCACAAGCTGTTTCTGATCCACTCCGAGGAGGAGGGCCGCGTCAAGGTTGCGCAGCTGCTGGGCCAGCTCCGCCGCCGGGCCGGCCTAGACTCCCCCCGCCGCCCGCGACCCGAGAGCGATGCGAGCCGCGGACCATCCACGACGAAGCCCCCCGCGATGCAGCGCGTGAAGGTCTCCGTGCTCTCGCTGGACGACGGCGTGCTACTTCAGGAGCCGGACGGCGCGCTGGGCCGACTGGTCGAGGCAGACGCTCCGGTCGACGCCGTCGCCGTCTGCCTGCGGGAGGGCATGGAGCTCGCGGTCGACCGCCCTGTGGACCACGACTTCGCCTTCGGCGAAGCCCCTTGCTCTCTGACAGGCCTCCTGCCGAAAGCGTGGGAACAAATCGGCGCGGAGCTCTTCGTCGGCGACGTCGTTCGCGGGCGCGTGGTGCGGATCTTCGAGGAGCAGAACTACGCGCTCATCGATCTCCTCCCCAACGCCGCGGGCATCGTCTTCAAGCCCGAGGTCGACGTGACGTTCGTCGAGACCATCGGTGACCTGATCACGATCGACGAGCTGGTGCAGGTCCAGCTCCTCGAGCTCGAAGCCCCCGAGGAGCGCACCAAGCTGTCGATCCGCGCGGCGCTGACCACGTCGAGCTCCCCGCGCCCCTCACCGACCCTGGTGCCAGGGGGCGAGCCCTTCGACTGGAAGAAGTACCTCGCACGGACGGGCGTCGAGTTCACGACCACCGCGAACCCGCGCGACGCACGGATCGCCGAGCTCGAGAGCGAGCTCGACGCCGCAAGCGAAGACCGCACCGAGCTGCGACGCACGCTGAACGGTCTGCGCGCGGAGCTGCGCAGCCTCCAGGATCGCTACCAGAACCTCGAGCGCAGCATCGCAGGCGAACTCGATCCGCTCTCCGATGAGCGCGCCTTCCTGCGCGCCGTGCGCGGCTGGTACGCGCGCGAGATCGGCGAGGGCGAACGCTTCGAACACCCGCTGCGCTCCATGCGCGTCGGCAGGCAGTTCCTCGACTCCGCGCGCGCGCTCGACGGCGTGGGCGCGGACAAGATCGTCGAAGTGGCTGGCCAGGTCGCCTGCGACCGCGCCAAGGACCTCGAGAGCCGCGAGGTCCACGGCCTCGGGGTCTCCGGGCCCGCCACGGCCTCCAAGCAGCGGCTGCGCGCGAGGGACGGCGCCCGCGCCTGGCGCTGCGCGCTGCAGACGAACACACCATCGGCCCGGCGCCTGCACTGGTGGCAGGTCCCCGGCCCGAGCGGCGGCACCATCGAGTTCGCTTCAGTGGCCGTGCACGACGTGTTCGATATCCCCGAGTAGCTGCGTGAGGTCGGCGCAGCGCGCGGATTCGAAGTTGGCCGCGACGGCGGCGCAGAACGGGAGCGAGGCCGGACCCCGAAGGGCCCGACCTCGCTCGATGGACTCGCGGACTCGATCGAGTGCGTGTCGTCGCCGGCGATCGCCGGTCTCAGGCGACTACAGGTCGAAGCGGTCGAGCGTCATCACCTTGTGCCAGGCGGCGACGAAGTCCTCGACGAACTTCTGCTTGCCGTCCTCGCTGGCGTAGACCTCGGCGATGGCGCGCAGCTGGGAGTTCGAGCCGAACACGAGGTCGACCGAGGTGCCGGTCCACTGCTTGTCGCCCGTCGCGCGGTCGTGGCCTTCGTAGACGTTCTCGCCCTGCGCGGACTTCTTCCACTCCGTGCCCAGGTCGAGCAGATTGACGAAGAAGTCGTTGCTCAGGGCCTCCGGGCGATTGGTGAAGACGCCGTGGTTCGAGCCGTCCTGGTTCGCGTTCAGCACGCGCAGGCCGCCGATGAGCACCGTCATCTCCGGAGCAGTCAGGTTCAGCAGGTTGGCGCGGTCGACGAGGGCCTCCTCCGGACGGCGGTAGGTCTCGTCACCGAGGTAGTTGCGGAAGCCGTCGGACTTCGGCTCGAGCGGCGCGAGCCCCTCGACGTCCGTCATCTCGTCGGTCGCGTCCGTGCGGCCCGGCGTGAACGGGACCGTCACGTCGTAGCCCGCCTCCTTGGCGGCTGCTTCGATGGCGGCGGCGCCACCGAGCACGATCATGTCGGCCATCGAGACGCGCTTGCCGCCCGACTGGGCGCCGTTGAAGTCGTTCATGACCTTCTCGAGGCCACCGAGCACGTCGCCGAGCGCGGCGGGGTCGTTGATCGTCCAGCCCTTCTGCGGCGCGAGGCGAATGCGGGCACCGTTGGCGCCACCGCGCTTGTCGCTGTCCCGGAAGGTCGCGGCCGAGGCCCAGGCGGTCTTGACGAGCTGCGGGATCGTGAGACCCGAGTCGAGGATCGCGATCTTCAGGCGCGCGGCGTCCGCCTCACCGATCAGGTCGTGGTCGACCGCAGGAATCGGGTCCTGCCACAGCTGCGGCGGGGCGACGTCGGGGCCGAGCAATCGCGAAACCGGGCCCATGTCGCGGTGCGTGAGCTTGTACCAGGCGCGCGCGAAGGCGTCGTTGAACTCGGCCGGGTTCTCGTAGAAGCGCTTCGAGATCTCCGTGTAGGCCGGGTCCTTCACCAGCGCGAGGTCCGTCGTCAGCATCATCGGGCGGTGGAACTTGTTCGCCACGTGCGCGTCGGGGACGTTCACCGGACCGTTCTTCGGCGTCCACTGCTGGGCGCCGGCCGGGCTCTTGGTCAGCTCCCACTCGTAGCTGAACAGGTTGGCGAAGTAGCTGTTCGACCACTTCGTCGGCGTCGAGGTCCAGGCGCCTTCGAGGCCGCTGGTGATCGTGTCCTCGGCGTTGCCCTTGCCGTAGGAGCTCTTCCAGCCGAGGCCTTGCTCCTCGAGCGGAGCGGCTTCGGGGTCGGGCCCGACGTTGTCCGCGGGTCCCGCGCCGTGGACCTTGCCGAGGGTGTGGCCGCCGGCGATCAGCGCGACGGTCTCCTCGTCGTTCATCGCCATGCGCGCGAAGGTCTCGCGGATGTCCTTGGCCGCCAGCAGCGGATCCGGGTTCCCGTTCGGGCCCTCCGGGTTCACGTAGATCAGTCCCATCTGCACCGCGGCCAGCGGGTTCATCAGCTCACGGTCACCGCTGTAACGCTGGTCCGCGAGCCACTCGCCCTCGGGGCCCCAGTAGATGTCCTCCTGCGGCTCCCAGACGTCGGCTCGACCGCCGGCGAAGCCGAAGGTGTCGAGGCCAGCGTCCTCGAGCGCGACGTTGCCGGCCAGCACCATGAGGTCCGCCCAGGAGAGGGTCTGTCCGTACTTCTGCTTGACCGGCCAGAGCAGGCGACGGGCCTTGTCGAGGTTCGCGTTGTCGGGCCAGCTGTTGAGCGGCGCGAAGCGCTGGGTTCCGTCGGAGGCGCCGCCGCGGCCGTCTGCGACGCGATAGGTGCCGGCGCTGTGCCACGCCATGCGGATGAAGAACGGGCCGTAGTTGCCCCAGTCGGCGGGCCACCAGTCCTGCGAGGTGGTCATGACGCCGTGGATGTCCTTCTTGACCGCCTCAAGGTCCAGCGACGCGAAGGCCTCCGCGTAATCGAAGTCCGCGCCGAGCGGATCGCTCTTGGCGGAGTTCTGATGGAGGATGTCGAGGTTCAGACGGTTCGGCCACCAGTCGTCGTTGTCGCGATAGCCGGCCTCCGTGGCGCGCATGCCGCCGCCCATGACCGGGCAGGCCTCGATCGATTCGGCGGTCTCGACGGAGGTCTTCACCTCAGCGGTCGAGCTCGAGCTCGGCGCGTCCGAGGTGGACGCGCAGGACGCGACGAAGAGCGCGGCGAGGCCGGTTGCGGCGTAGGTGAAGTGAGGGGTGGTCTTCATGGTTGCGGTTGGAGTTCGGGGTGATGCTTCGGCGTCCGTGCTGCGGACGAGACGGACATCGGTCTGGGGTTGTACTTGGATCCGCGACGGCGTCGCGACGTGGTTGTTGGTCTGCGGCGAGTCGCCGCGGCGCGCTCGTTGGCGCCGGTCGTGGACGATGCGGGGGCGGGGGCGTGGTCGCGCGGCTTCCGCGCGTTCGCGAAAAGGCCCGCGCCGGATTCAGGGCTCCCGGCCGAAATCGCTCCAACACGCTCGGAGCCCCGACCTGGGCCCCGCCCGCGAAGCGCCCCTCCAGGTCTTGGAGCCGCGCCGCCGGGGTCGGGTTTCAGGAGATGGAGAGAACGATTCGGGTCGGTGACTCCCGGCCCACCCGCACAC
>CAYGST010000344.1:0-5613 GCA_964352415.1 uncultured Planctomycetaceae bacterium
CTCCCGGGCTCGAACTCGGACGACAACGAGGGCGACTTCCTCGACTACGACAACGACGGCGACATGGACCTGTTCGTCGCCAACTTCTCGGGTCAGGACAAGCTCTACCGCAACAACAACAACGGCGGGGCGACCTTCAGCTACACCCTCGTCAACTTCCCGAGCTCCTCGGGCACGGCGCTGGACGCGGACTGCTGCGACGTCGACAACGACGGAGCGACGGACATCCTGGTCGCGAACGACGGCAACCAGGCCAACCGGCTCTTCACCAACGTCACGGGCACGACGGACACGCACGCGCCGTACCTGCCGAACGTCGAGCAGGCGCCGAACCGTGCGCCCGGCCCGGCTCCGACCGTGGTGCGTGTCCAGGTCTACGACAACGCGCCCTACTACATCACGTTCTACAACGACACTCAGCTGAACTACCGCATCGACGGCGGCGCGACCACTACGGTGGACGCGCGCAGCTCCGGTGGACAGATCTTCCGCGGCGAGATCCCGGGCAACGTCTCGGGCAACGTCGAGTACTGGTTCACGTCCTCCGACTGGTACGGCAACGTCGGTCAGTCGGGGTCGCGCTTCTACGCCTCGGGCAACACGGGCACGGGCACGGCCTACTGCTTCGGCGACGGCACCGGCACCGCGTGCCCCTGCGGCGCGAACGGCAACCCGGGTGAGGGCTGCGCCAACACCTCCGGCACCGGGGGCGCCACGCTGGCCGCGAGCGGCAACGCTTCGATCTCGGCGGATACCTTCCAGATGAGCATCAGCGGTGTTCCCGGCGCGAAGCCGGGCCTGATCCTGCGCGGCGTGAGCCAGCTGGCCGGCAACCCCGCTGGCGACGGCCTGCTCTGCACGACCGGTCAGACGGCGCGCTCGGCGGTCCAGGTCACCTCGGGCGGCGCGACGACGTTCGCCGAGTTCCAGCCCGGCGTGTCCTTCGGGGCGTCGAGCTACGGTGCCGGACAGGCTGCCAACTACCAGTTCTGGTACCGCGACCCGTCGAACACGTGCACCGGCAACGGCTTCAACTTCAGCAACGCCGTCTCGGTCACCTGGATGAACTGAGCGGCTCTCCTGGATGCGCTGCACGCTTCGGGCGGCAGCGGACGGCCAACGGGCGGCGTCGCGCGCAAGCGCGGCGCCGCTCGCTCCTTGTTCCGAGAGGGGCCAGGGAAGGTGTACCGGCCCGAGCGGCTTCAAGGAGCGTGGCCCCTTGCGGATCGAGGGGTTCCCTGGTCTCCTGAATCCCCAGGGCCGCCCGCGGCCGCTTCATCGCGGCTGTGCCTGAACACCCTCGCACTCAAGGAGAGTCGTCATGACCTCTCGTGACTCCTCGCGGCCCTCGCTCGCTCCGGGCCGCCGCTCACTGTCGCTCGCGCCGCTCGTTCTCGCCTGCCTGGCGTCCTCCGCCCAGGCCCAGTTCGTCCGCAACACGGCGGACATCCCGACGGGCGCGCCGGACAACGCCTCGAACTCCGAGAACGTCGACTTCGGCGACGTCGATCTCGACGGCGACTGGGACGCCGTCTTCGCCGATGGTGGCGACAACGCGCTCGATCAGAACCGCCTCTGGATCAACGACGGCCCCGGCGCGAATCTCGGCGTGTTCGTCGATCGCACGAACGTCCAGTTTCCGGCGATCAACGACCAGAGCCGCGACATCGAGTTCGTCGACTACGACAACGACGGGGACCTCGACCTCCACATCTCCAACACCTCCACGCTGGTGCCGGCGCCTTGCCGCTGGTGGACCAATTCCGGGGTGGGCTCGGGGAGCTACGTCGACGAGACGGCGACTCGCTGGATCAACCTCGGCGGCCCGGGCTCGTCGATCCATCCGAGTCAGGTCATCGCCGGCGGGGGGTTCATCGACTACACCTGCGACTCGGACTTCGCCGATGTCGACAACGACGGCGACATGGACTTGTTCCACTCGAGCTACGGAGGCTTATTCGCAGGGCAGAACCCGTCACGAGTCTTCCTGAACGACGGCAACGGATTCTTCGAGGAGTTCAATCCGAGCGGGTTCCAGCTCTCCCAGCTGACGATCCAGAACGGAGACCCGGGCCTGTGGTGCGAAGGGACGCAGTTCGCGGGCACTCCGGGCGGGCCGGGGAGCTGCGACATCGCGTCCAGCGCCCTCGACATCGACTTCGGTGACGTCGACGGCGACTTCGACCTGGATCTCCTGCACGGGGCGCGACAGGAGGCGCCGCGGATGTTCATCAATCGCCTCGAGGAGAACGGCGGCGTTCTTGGCTTCCGGGACACGACGGGGGCGACCTTCGAGCCCGGCTACACCCAGGGCAATGGTCATTATGAACAGGAGATGGGAGACATGGACGGCGATGGGGACCTCGACATCCTCGGCGTGAACTGGATCTCGTCCTTCAGCTTCGACGACTCGACGCTCGAGAACGACGGCGCCGGCTTCTTCTCGAACACGACGATCCTCGCCGGATCGGCACCCGACGACAACGAGGGCGATTTCATCGACTACGACAACGACGGTGACCTCGACATCCTGATCGCGAACTGGTCGGGGGACGACCGCCTGTACCGTAATGACCAGGTGGGCAGCGGGCCTTTCAGCTTCAGCGCCGCCTCCTTTCCGCCCTCGCCGATGACTTCCGCGGACGCGGACGCCTGCGACGTGGACGGAGACGGGGATTACGACGTGTTCGTCAGCCTCCTGTTCAATCAGCCGAACGTCTACTTCGAGAACGTGACGCAGGTGCCCGACACGCACGCGCCCTACCTCCCGAACGTGGAGCAGGCCCCGGATCGTTCGCCCAGCGCGGTGCCAACCGTCGTGCGCGTGCACGTCTACGACAACGCGCCGTACTACATCACCTGGTACAACGAGACCCAGCTCGTGTACCGCGTGGACGGTGGCCCGGTCATCACCGTTCCGGCGCGCAGCTCGGGCGGCCAGGTGTTCCGCGCAGAGATTCCCGGGACGCTCTCTGGCACGATCGAGTACCGCTTCGAGTCGTGGGACGAGTACGGCAACCTGGGTTCGTCCGCCGTCCGTACGTACGACGCGGGGACTTCCGTCAGTGGCAGCGGGTATTGCTTCGGGGACGGCAGCGGGACCGCGTGTCCGTGCGGCGCCATTGGACCTGCGAACGCGGGGTGCCCCAACAGTCAGGGGCCTGGCGCCGTCCTGACCGGCTCCGGCGCGGCCGTGGTCTCGAGCGACAGCTTCCAGCTCGCCGTGAGCGGCGTGACCGGTCCGTGCCTCGTGGTGCAAGGCTTGAACCAGGTCGGCGGTGGGGGCGGAAACCCGGCGGGAGAGGGTCTCCTGTGTACGGCTGGAGCCAGCCTGCGTTCGCAGGTGCAGTCTCCGCTCGCCGGCACCACGACCTTCGCCGACTTCCTGGGTGGCCCGTTCGGCGCCGTCGCCTTCGCGGGGGGTCAGGCAACTCACTACCAGTGCTGGTACCGCGACCCGGCCAACACGTGCAGCGGTGGGGGCTTCAACTTCTCCAGCGCCTGGACCGTGGTCTGGACGCCGTGATCGGGGTGGACCGGTGAACCGCGACCTGAGGGGTTCTGATCGGTAGCTAACCCGTTGAGCTCTAGCGCGCGCTCGCCCGGTCCGCGCTCGACTCAGGTTCCGAAGTCCGGTTCCGAAGGCGAGACGGTCGCAGCACGACCGGCGTCCTTCGGGGCTCGTCGGTCCACCCATCCTGCTCCGGGCCCAGGCCGCTGCAGCGACGCGAGGGCTCGCCTGGCACGGGTCGAAGCGGCCTGGACGATGAATGCTAGGCGCGGCTGCTTGCGCGTTTCGAGTGGCCCGGTTCCTATTGAGACTGCCCTTCGCCGGGGCGCGCGCTCGCCATGGTCGCGTCCCGGACTCCACCTCGCGCTCTGGAGAGTCTGCATGCTCGTTCGTCTTCCCGCGCAGCTCGCGCACATCGCTCTCCGTCGCTGCTTCGCTGCTTCGTCGACCGCGGCTTGCGGCGCGGCGCTGCTCGCTCCCGGAGCTCATGCGCAGTTCGTCGAGAATACGGCGGACATCCCGACCGCCGGGGCTTCGAACAGCTCGTTCACGGACAACGTCGACTTCGGCGACGTGGACCTCGACGGGGACTGGGACGCCGTCTTCGCGGACGGAGGGGAGCAGGGACCCGACCAGAACCGGATCTGGATCAACGGGGGCCCCGGGGCCAACCTGGGCGTCTTCACGGACCGCACGTCGACGCGCTTTCCGGCGATCAACGACCAGAGTCGCGACCTCGAGCTCGTCGACTACGACGGGGACGGAGACCTCGACCTGTACGTCGCCAACACGTCGCTGCAGCTCGCGCAGACCTGTCGCTGGTGGACGAACGGCGGCGTGGGCAGCGGGAGCTACGTGGACGAGACCCAGGCGCGCTGGCTGAACCTCGGCGGCCCTGGCTCCTCCGTCCCGCCCTCCGCGGTGTTCCCTTCGGGGGGCTTCATCGACTTCTCGGGGGACGCGGACTTCGCGGACCTCGATAACGACGGGGACATGGACCTCTTCCACTCCAGCTACGGCGGGAATTTCGGAGGCCAGACGCCGTCGCGCGTGTTCCTGAACGACGGCAACGGCTTCTTCGAGGAGTTCAATCCGAGCGGCTTCCAGCTCACCCAGCAGACGATCCAGGACGGCGAGCCGGGGCTCTGGTGCGAGGGCGCTCAGCTCGCGAATACGCTGGACGCGACGGGACTGACCTGCGACGTCGCGACGAGCGCGCCCGACGCAGACCTCGGAGACGTCGACGGTGACTTCGACATCGACGTGCTGCTGGGCGCCAGGGATGAACCGCCGCGCCTGTTCACGAACCGCACGGTGGAGAACGGCGGCGCCCTGGGCTTCCGCGACACGACGGGCGCGAGCTTCGTCGCCGGCTACGCCACGGGCTTCGGTCACTACGAGCAGGAGATGGGCGACATGGACGGGGACGGCGACCTCGACCTCGTCGGCGTCAACTGGTTCGGCCCGGGCTTCTCCGACAGCACCCTCGAGAACGACGGCGGCGGCTTCTTCGACAACGTGACGGCTCTGCCCTCGTCCGCGCTGGACGACACCGAGGCGGACTTCATCGACTACGACAACGACGGCGACCTCGACCTCGTCTTCGCGAGCTGGTCGGGAGATGATCGGCTGTACCGCAACGACCAGGTCGGCAGCGGTCCCGCGAGCTACGCGCTCGCGAGCTTCCCCGCCTCGCCGTTCGCCTCGGGGGATGCCCAGGTCTGCGACGTCGACGGTGACGGGGACTACGACGTCTTCACGGGCATGCTCTTCAACCGGGCGAATCGGTACTTCGAGAACGTCACGCAGGTGCCCGACACCCACGCGCCCTACCTCCCGAGCCTGGAGCAGGCGCCGGACCGCGCGCCGGGGCCCGAACCCACCGTCGTCCGAGCGCACGTCCTGGACAACTCGCCGAGTTACGTCACCGCTTTCGACTCCACGCAGCTCATCTACCGGGTGAACTTCGGCGCCGAGGTCAGCGTGCCCGCGACCTTCTCGGGGGGACAGGTCTTCCGCGCGGAGATCCCCGGCCAGCAGGTCGGGCTCATCGACTACCGCTTCGAGTCCCAGGACGCGTACGGCAACGCGGGCGTCTCGGC
>CAYGST010000345.1:0-5590 GCA_964352415.1 uncultured Planctomycetaceae bacterium
GCCACGGCCACGGCCACGACGAGCCGTCGATCGCAGCCGGCGATGACACCCCGCCACGATCGTGAACCTGGGCTCTCCCCTGCGGGTGCGTTGCGCCGGCGACGGAACCACGCGGCTTCGAGTTCCGCTTCGTCACGATCGAGTTCCGCGGGAATCCTCGGCGGCCCCAGCGCGCGTTGCGACTCGGACCCCGGAGGACGCGCGAGAGGCTCGCGAAATCACACGCTTGCTTCGCGCGCGTCCCCCGTGTTTGCTGAACACGTCGGCGCGCATCCAACGTGATCGACGTCCGCCTGCGGGTCGGTTCCTAAGATCGAACCGCAGTCCCAACTGCAGCCTCACCGCTTGCATCGCATGAAGAACGCAACGCCTCATCACGAAGGCCGGATCGATGCCTACCTGCTCCGCGCAGGTTGCACGCAGGTTCGCCTCGAGAACGGAAGCTTGGTTGCGCTTCGACCCGGAAGAGATGGGCGACTCTATCCGCTCTCCATCGACCTCTACGAAGACGAGTCGGTCCCTGCCGATTCGCCGCTTCGCTTCCGGGCTCGTGCAGCCCGCCGCTTCGGTCTCCCAGTCACCTACTCCCACGGCGAGTGCCCCGAAGCGGCCCTCGCCGCGGTCGCCTGGTCTGCCCTGCACCGCCCGCCCAGCCCGCAGCCCCCGCCGACCCTGGCGGGGGTTTTGTAGCGCCGCCCGGGCGGGGGGCTCCCAACCCGCCGCGGGGGCGCGTCGCGAGACGCGACCCCTCGGTCGTTCGGGGACAGCCGTCGACGCGAGGACCAGGGGCCCCGGCGATCGACGCACCCCGTCGGCCACGACGCACGATCGACGTTCCAATCCTCCGTGTTGCGCTCTAGACTCCGCCCCGAGGCTGCCGATCCGGGGCCTCGGGCGCCCGTAGCTCAGCTGGATAGAGCACCGGACTTCTAATCCGACGGTCGCAGGTTCGAGTCCTGCCGGGCGCGCCACTCGCCGGAGCCCTCTCCTGACCCCCTCGAAGGGCCCGTGCGGCATTCACGGGGCAGGCTCCAGCCGGTCGATCCCCGGGCTCGATGCCTGCGCATGCAGCCTGCACCCCTGCCCCCGAACGAAGACGCACGGCTCGGTCGAGCTACGCGTCCAGACCGCGGGCGCCGGCCGTGTGCGCTTCGAGATCCGGGACACCGGCATCGGGATCTGCGCGAGTCGCGCGCGCGGCTGTTCGACCGCTACGAGCAGCTTGGCGGGAGCGCAGGCGGCACCGGGATCGGCCTCGCGCTCGCGAGCGAGCTCGTCGACCTCCTGGGCGGCGCGTTCGAGGTCGCGAGCGAGCCGGGCAGCGGCACGACCTTCGCGTTCGAGCTCCAGCTGCGCGAACAGGAGCTCCAGGCCGCTCGCAGCGACCCCGCCCAGGTCGAACTGCCGCCCTCGCGCATCCTGCTCGTCGATGACACGCCGCTCAACCTGCGCGTCGGCAAGCGCACGCTCGAACGGCTCGGGATGCAGGTCGTCACCGCCTCCTCGGGGGTGCAAGCGATCGAGCTCGCCACGACCGAGGTCTTCGACGCCATCCTGCTCGACTGCTTCATGCCCGACATGGACGGCTTCGACGTCGCGCGGCGACTCCGAGACCACCCGTCCGTGTCGCAGCGCGTTCCGATCCTCGCCCTCACGGCGAGCGCGTTCGGCGAGGTTCGCGAGCGCTGCCTGGAGGTCGGCATGGACGAGGTGCTCGAGAAGCCGATCGATCGCGTCGCGCTCGCGCGGTCGCTGGCGGCGGTGCTCGATCCGCTGACGCGCGTGCATCGCACGAGTTGAACGGCCACGGGGTCGTGCGTGGACGGCCTCACGTCAGCAGAGTTCGGGACCTCCTTAGTTGCGATTCAGCTGCGGTCGGAGCCCGCAACTTCGAGAACGAGGTGTTCGACCCGTTGCCGAGAGAGCTCGGTCGGGGGATCATCGTGTGACGCGGATGTCGTTCCCTCCGCGCTGCATCGCATGAACCTCACCGAATCGACGAGCCTCGACCGGCTCGTGGACGAACATCCCCTCGCTGCGCGCGTGTTCGCGCGCTACGGCATCGACTTCTGCTGTGGCGGCGATCGACCGCTGGGCAGCGCGTGCAAGATCGCGGGCGCCGCGCCGGCGGAGGTGATCGCAGCCCTGCGCGAGGAGCTGGAGCAGGACGCCGTACCGCTCGAGCACTGGCAGAGCGCGAGCGTGCCGGAGCTGATCGATCACATCGTCACGCGCTACCACGCCCCGCTCAGGGCCGAGCTCCCGCGGCTCGAGGGGCTAGCGCGACGACTCTCCCTCCTGCACCGCACGGAGGACGGCGAGCGCCTCGACGAGCTGCGCGCCACGCTCCACGAGCTGCGCGCCGAACTCGCGCGGCACCTGCTGCAGGAAGAGAACGTGCTCTTCCCCGCGCTGCAGAGCGGCGACGCGAGCGCTCTCGTTCCCCACGAAGCGAATCAGGCCGAGGAGCGCATCGTCGGAGCGCTGCTGGCTCGACTGCGCGAGCTGACGGACGACTTCACCGTGCCCGACGAAGGCTGCAACAGCAGGCGCGCTCTCTACGCGGGCCTCGCCGCGCTGCACCAGGACACGCAGCGGCACATCCGGTTGGAGCACGAGGTGCTCCCGCGGCGCGTGCTCGCCGTCTGAGCCCGTCTCAGAGAGAGGCCTGGAGGGCTTCGACGTAGCCCTGCTTGCGGCCCCCGCCGTCCCGCTCGTCCAGCTTCGAGAGCGCCAGGGCAGCGAGGTCGTACGAGCCGTACAGATCGTGCGCGAACAGCGCGAGCTTCGCGAGCGCATCCCCGTCGAGCCGCGGGAAGTCGGTGAAGCGCCGGACGAACACCGCGTCGCTCCAGACGACCTGCTCGAGCCCCGCGTAAGGGTCCTCGTCGATCAGGAGCGGCTTGAGCGCGCGCTTGTGCATGGGTTCGAAGCGGTGCAGCCAGAAGCCCGAAGCGCGCAGCTCCTGCTCCAGCTCCGAGAACAGAGGCTGATCCTGATAGAAGGGAACGAACTGCACCTCCGTGTGCACGACGAGGCACTCCGCGAGGACCTCGCGCCCGTGGCGCAGGACGTCCAGCTCCCCGCCCTGAACGTCGAGCTTGAGGTAGTCGCAGCCCCGGGCCTCCGGCACGTCGTCCAGCCGACGTGTCGACACCGGCACGCGTCGCTCGACCACCCCCCACTCGCCGAAGCCGTGGAAGAGACCGAGGACCTCGGGATCCGGCTCCAGCAGGCTCGTCATGCCCGGCGCGCGGCAGACGCGCAGCTCGTGCTCCGCTCCGTCCCCCAGCGCCAGGCGCAGGAAGGTCGCGCGCGGCAGCTCGAGCGCCTGCAGGCGCGCGAACTGCGTCTCGTCGGGCTCGAAGCCCACGAGGTCCGCGCGACCCGACTCGTAGAGCGCGGCGTACGGCGGCGCTCCGTCGATCGGGCTCGCCCCGACGTCGACCAGCTTGACCTCGGGCAGGTCCGGGAAGACGTCGCGTAGGGAGCGCACGCGCCGCTACTCCTTGCGGTCGTCCTCGAGCGCGCCCGAGCTCGCGAGGGCCTCGAGGACGCGGTCCTTGATCGCGGGCCGGCACACGACCAGCTCGTGGTTGACCGGGTTCTTCTGGTTGTAGCGGTGCTCATCTCCGCGCAGCTTGCAGACGTGCCAGCCGAGCGCGCGCGCGATGGTCTCGGGCGCGCAGGTGTCCCACTCCTTGAGGCCGACCTTGTGCACGTAGAGGTCCGCCTCGCCGAGCATCAGCAGGCTGACCTTGTTCCCGACCGAGCCGGCGCGGACCAGCTCCCCGCCGCCGATGGTCTCGTGGAAGCGCTCCATCCACGGCGGCGTGTGGCTGCGCGAGCAGGCGATACGCGGCGCCGCGGTGGCCTCCTCATCGCCCGCCACGAGCGTGCCGTCACCGATCAGTCCCGATCGCTCCTGACCCGGCAGGCTCACGCCCCACAGCGTCTTGCCCTGGGCCGGCAGGTCCACCGCGGCGAGCGCGCACTCGCCCCCGTAGGTCAGCGCGACGTGGATCGCCCAGTCGGGGCGCAGCTGGCTGTACTCGCGCGTGCCGTCGAGCGGGTCGATGATCCAGGCGCGCTCCTTCGAGAGCCGCTCGGCGGAGTCGGCCGTCTCCTCGCTCAGCACGCCGTCGTCCGGGTAGCGGCCGAACAGCGCACCCTGCACGTACCCGTCGCAGGCCTGGTCGCCGATGTCGGCGAGCATCTTGCCCTCCCAGCGTTCGAGCTTGCGCAGCGAGGCGGCGCGCTGTCCGGCGAGTCGGGCGGTCTCGATCGCGAACTGCAGGTCGCGCTCGATGATTTCGGGGGTGAGGCTCTCGGTCATGACGGGAGGATAGCAGCTCCCCGCGGCCCGCCCGAGGCCCGGCCGCGAGGAGATTCCGCCGTCACCAGACGCGCTCCTCCTCGGCGTCGTAGACGAGCACGCCGTCCGTGTAGACCCGCTCCACCGTCGTGCGCGGGTCGGCCACGTCGCCGTCCAGAACGAGGAAGTCCGCGTCCTTGCCCGGCTCCAGGCTTCCGATCCGATCGCCGAGCCCGACGGTCTCGGCGGGGACGATGGTCAGCCCGCGCAGGCTCTCGAGGTTCACGTTCTTCAGGCCGTAGCGCACCGACATGGCCGCCTGCAGCGAGAGCTCTTCCTGCGGCGGCGTGCCCAGCGAGCCGTCGCCGTCGACGCAGTCGGTGTTGAAGCCAATCGCCGTATGGCCGCGCTTCTGGTACTCGGCGGCCATGCCGAGGATGCGGCCGTCGTTGTCGAGAGAATCCCACAAGGCGTAGATTCCCGTCGTGGCGATCAGGCGAGGCCCGAGGATCGCGGCCACGCCGTGCTCCTGCGCGTAGTCGCCGTAAAGGAAGCCGCCGAAGCTGCCGTGGTCGATGAACACGGGCAGCTTCGCCTCGATCGCGACCATGAGCACCGTCATCATGACGACCTGGCCGAACTGCGTGTGCGTCGAGACCTGAGCGTCCCCCATGCGCAGCGCGCGGAAGATCTCGAGCTGAATGTCCCGCTCCGGCTCCTCGCTCGATTCGCCGCGCTCGAAGGCCTCCCAACGGCGGGCGTAGGCCGCGCCGCGTTGAATCGTGTTCCGCAGGTTCCAGTTCATGAACGTCCGCGTCACGCCGACCGTCCAGCGCTCCGGGTTGCCGGCCTGGGCCAGCTTCATCGAGCCCGGATTGCGCAGCTCCGCCTCCTCGTAGGTCCCGTGACCGATCTTCAGCAGCACCCCCTGCCCACCGATGTTCGAACCCGACCCGGGGATGAACAGGATCGTCGTCACGCCCCCCGCCAGTCCGCGCCGCAGGCGGACGTTTCCGGCCTGCACGCTCGGGCTGGCGCGCAGCCCCGGGTTGGTCAGGTAGACCGTGTCGTTGATGTCGTTCGGTGAGAACGGCGTCGGCGCGCCGACGTGGCTGTGCAGCTCGACGAGGCCCGGCATGATCCAGCGGTCGCCGACGTCCAGCACCTCGTACCCGTCCGGAACCTCCAGTTCCGAGCTCTTGCCGAGGGAGACGATCTTGCCGTCCTCGACCAGCATCGTGGCGTTGTCGAGGAACGCCGCGCCCTCGCGGGCGA
>CAYGST010000346.1:0-5578 GCA_964352415.1 uncultured Planctomycetaceae bacterium
CTCCACGCCCTCCGCTCCGAAGCTCCCGCCCTCGAAGAGCGCAGACGTGATCGGCAGCGCCAGGGCCGCGAGTCCGAAGGCCGCCGGCAACGCGACGAACAGCACGTTGCGCTGCGTCTCGTCGTGCAGCGCGCGCAGGTCCTCGAAGCGACGCTGCTGCCCCAGCGCGGCCAGCGCAGGGAACACGGCCGTCGTCGCCGCGATCGCGACGAGCGCGAGCGGGAACTGCTGCACGCGGTTCGCGAGGTAGTGCACCGTCTGGCCGCCCGTCGGCAGGAGGCTCTGCGCCATGACCCCGTCGAGCATGACGTTGACCTGGTAGACCGCCGCCCCAAGCGCGAGCGGGGCGCTGCGCCGGAGCACGCTGCGCGCCGCGGTACGGGCCTCTGGCGTCACGGCTGCGCGCAGCCCCCGTCCGGCCAACAGCGCATGTCGCTTCAGTGCGGGAAGCAGGACGAGCAGCTGCAACAGTCCGGCGACGAGGACGCCCACGGCCAGCCAGCGCGCGAGCGTCAGGTGCTCCGCCTCGGTCGTCGGCTCGAAGCCCACGGACGCGTACAGTCCGACCAGCGTCGCGATCCAGGCGAGGTTCAGGACGACCGGCCCGAGGGCCGGCAACGAGTAGTGCCCACGCACGTTCAGCGCGCCGCCCGCGGCCGCCGTCAGGCACACGAAGATCACGAACGGCATGACGCGCACGGTCAGCTCGCGCACCGCGTCCGGGTCCGGCCCGAGCCACAGGAAGTCCGTCCCCGGGAAGGTGTCCGGCGCGAACCACACGGCCAGCATCACGACGACGCACAGGACCGTGAGCAGGCGCGCCAGGAGGGCGACCGTCGCGCCGAACAGCGCCCGTCCGGCCTCGTCTCCGCCCTCGGCGTCGGCTGCGGTCATCGACGACTGCAACGACGTCGCCAGCGCGCCCTCACCGAGGAAGCGGCGGAACAGGTTCGGGATGCGCCAGGCGAACAGGAACGCGTCGTAGACGGCCGAGCTGTCACCGAAGAGCCAGGCGGACACGACCTCGCGCACCATGCCGAGCAGGCGCGAGGCGAGCGTCAGGATCGAGATCCAGACCGTGCGCCTGCCGACACCGCCTTGCCGGCGCACGACCGCGTCACCGCCGGCGGACGGCATGGGGGCTGCTGGCTCCGCGGGCGTCTCCGCCTCGCCTTCGCTCCGGCTCATTGTGGCCTCGACACGGCGAGACTAGGCCGAGTGCGCAGTGACCACACCTCGGCACTCGACGAGCAGCACCGCGTCGACACGTCGAGAGCCCCCTCGGCTCAGGAGCCGAGCAGCTCCTTGAGGAGGCCCTGGGCGGCCTTGCCGTCGATCTTGCCCTTGTGCTCGGCCATGAGCACCTTCATCACCGCGCCCATGTCCTTCATCGAGCTCGCGCCACTCTCCGCGATGGCAGCCTCGACGGCAGAGCGTGCTTCGGCCTCCGAGAGCTGCGCGGGAAGGTAGCCCTCGATCACGGCGATCTCGGTGTTCTCCTTCGCGGCCAGCTCGGGACGGCCCGCGTCTTCGTACTGCGTCGCGGAGTCACGGCGCGTCTTCACCGCGCGGCCCAGCACCTCGAGCAGATCCTTCTCCTCGAGCTCGCGCTGGACCTCGATGCGACGGTTCTTCGCGTCGGCGAGGACCATCCGGAGCGTTTCGCGGGCGACCTCGTTCTTGTCGCGCATGGCCTGCTTGAGGTCCTCTTGAATCCTGTCCATCAAGCTCATCGAGCTACTCCTCTTCCGACCCGTCGTCGGTTGCATTGTCAGCATCGCCATCATCCGCGTCCCCATCGACGGTCGCGCTGGCGTCGGCCGCGGGCAGCGGCGGGGGTCCGCCCTCGCCGGCTTCGCCGCCCTCACCAGCCTCCGCCGCGTACTTCTCGATGTCCGCCTCGGACACCGCTTCGATCGCGACCAGCCCGTCGTCGTCCTTGAGGTTGATGAGACGCACGCCCTGGGTGTTGCGCCCCATCGTGCTGATCTCGCTCGCCTCGGTCCGGACGATCATGCCCGACTGGGTGATGAACATGATGTCGTCGCCATCGGTGCAGCTCGCCACGCCGACCACGTTTCCGTTCCGGCTGTTGCAGCGGATGTTGATCACGCCCTGGCCGCCGCGTCCCTTGATCGGGTAATCGCTGAGGCTGGTGCGCTTGCCGTAGCCGCGTTCGGTGGCGGAGAGGATCGTCCAGTCCTTCGAGGCGACGACGCTGCCGATGACCTTGTCGTCCTCGCGCAGACGGATGCCGCGCACGCCGCGGGCCGTGCGGCCCATGGCTCGCGCGGCCTGCTCGTCGAACCGGATGGCGCGGCCGTGCGCCGTGCACAGCAGCACCGTGTCGCCGGGCTGGCACAGCCCGACGCCGACGACCTCGTCGCCCTCCTCGAGCTTGATGGCCCAGATGCCGCCCTTCTTCGGGCGCGAGTACGCCTCGAGCTTGGTCTTCTTGACGACGCCCTTGCTGGTCGCGAAGAACACGAAGCTCTGGTCGTCGAACTCGACGACGCGCTGGACGTTCGTGATCTGCTCGTCCTCTTGAAGCGTGAGCAGGTTCGAGATCGCTCGGCCCTTGGACGTTCTACCGGCCTCGGGCAGGTTGTACACCTTGAGCCAGTACACCTTGCCGAGGTTCGAGAAGCACAGCAGCGTGTCGTGCGTGCCCGCCACGAAGAGCGACTTGAGAACGTCGCCTTCCTTCGAGTCCGAGCCACGAATGCCGCGACCACCGCGCCCCTGCGAGCGGTAAGTGTCGGACGCCGTGCGCTTGACGTAGCCGTCGCGCGAGAAGGTGACGACCATCAGGTCCTCGGTGATCAGCTCCTCGATGTCGAAGCCGCCGTCGATCTCCTCGTCGGAGATCTCGGTGCGACGATCGTCGCCGTACTTCTGCTCGAGCTCCTCGAGGTCCGTACGGATCATCTCGACCACGCGCTCCTCGCGGGCCAGGATGTCCTTGAGGTCGTTGATCTCGGCGACGAGCTCGTTGAACTCGGCCTCGAGCTTCTCCTGCTCCAGTCCGGTCAGGCTGCCGAGGCGCATGTCCACGATCGCCTGGCTCTGGCGGTCGGAGAGCGCGAATCGATCGGACAGCGCGCCCTTCGCCTCGTCGCGGTTCGCGCTGGCGCGAATGATCGCGATCACCTCGTCGATGTTGTCGACGGCGATCCGCAGACCTTCGACGATGTGGAGGCGCTCTTCGGCCTTGCGCAGCAAGTACCGCGTGCGCCGGCGGATGACCTCTTTCCGGTGGTCGATGTAGGCGTCGAGCAGCCCGCGCAGGGTGAACGTGCGCGGCTGGTCGTTGTCGATCGCCAGGTTGATGATCGAGTACGTCGTCTGCAGCGAGGTGAACTTGAACAGCTGGTTGATGATGACCTGCGAGTCCTCGTTCCTCTTGAGCTCGACGACGAGGCGCATGCCCTGGCGGTCGGACTCGTCGCGCACGTCGGAGATCCCCGTGATGCGGCCGTCGCGAACCACCTCGACCATCTTGTCGATGATCGTCGTCTTCTTGACCTGGTACGGGATCTCCGTGATCACCAGGCTCTCCCTCGTGCCCTTCTCCTCGACGTGGTACTTCCCGCGCAGGCGCACGTAGCCGCGACCGGTCGTGTAGGCCTGCGCGATTCCGCGGCGCCCCATCACGATGCCGCCCGTCGGGAAGTCCGGACCCGTCACGATCGAGCACAGCTCGGCCAGCGTCACGTCCGGGTCGGTGAGGACCGCGCGCATCGCCTGGCACACCTCACGCAGGTTGTGCGGCGGCAACGAGCAGGCCATGCCGACGGCGATGCCGTCGGAGCCGTTGCAGAGCAGGTTCGGCAAGCGACTCGGCAGCACGGTCGGCTGCTTGCGCGTCTCGTCGTAGTTCCACTCGTAGTCGACGGTGTCCTTGTCGAGGTCGACGAGCATCTCCGTCGCCGTCCCCGCCATGCGCGCCTCGGTGTATCGCATGGCCGCCGGCGGGTCGCCGTCGATCGAACCGAAGTTGCCCTGTCCGTCGACCAGCGGGTAGCGCAGTGAGAAGTCCTGCGCCATGCGGACCATCGTCGGGTAGACAACCGCTTCACCGTGCGGGTGGTAGTTACCCGACGTGTCGCCCGCGACCTTGGCGCACTTGCGGTACTTCGCGCGCGGCCCGAGGTTCAGGTCGTTCATCGCGACGAGGATGCGTCGCTGTGAAGGCTTCAGCCCATCTCGCACGTCGGGGAGGGCGCGCGACTTGATCACGCTGAGCGCGTACGTGAGGTACGACTCCTTCATCTCCGACACGATGGAACGCGTCGTGATGTTGCGGTCCGGCACCGGGGCCGTCTTCTCGTCCTGATCCGTCATGAAGGTTTCGTCTCGGTTCTCGTCGGGCCGGTGTCAGCGGCCCGCGGGTTCACGCAGTCACCTGTGCCGGGCCGCACGGGGGTGCGGGCTCCAGTCGCAGGCTTCGCGTGCACAGCTGCGCGAGGCTCTCGTGCCCCTCGCAGGTGATCCAGGTGTTCACGGCCCCGCCGGGGACGCGTTCGTACGGTTGGCTGTCGAGCGCGACGCCTTCGGCCCCCTGGCTCCAGAGGCCCCAGCCTTCGTCGCCTGCCCACGCGGGCAGGCGCAGATTGCCGCCCGGCACGCAGGCCTCGTCGGTGCAGAGGACGCTCATGGGCACCTCCTGCCGGGCTGCTTCGTCGGCGAGCAGGCGCGTCCCGACCAGCGCCAGGAACTCTCCGGAGCCGACGGCCTCGGTCCCGATCCAGATGCGGTCGGCTTCCGCGACGGCGCCGAGAGCGGCCGCGTCCCAGACGAGCCGAACGGCGAGGCCGTGGTTCGCGAGGTGGCGCGCCATGCGCTTGCCGCTGTGGTCGGGCGCTCCCGCCGCGACGGTCACCTGCGGGTAGAGCCCGGCCTGCTGCGCGCCGCAGAGCGCCGCGAGGACCGTCTCGGAGCCGCCGTAGACCAGCACGTGATCGCGGCGCTCGAGTTCTCGCAGCGCGTGCGGCACCAGCGCCTCGGGCGCGGTCGTGCGCGGGCTGGAGTCCGTGGACTCCTCGCTGGAGGAGGGCGGCGCGGAGGCGCCCTCGTTCGTCCACGCTTCGAGCTCGGCGAGCAGCGCCGCGCGGGGCCCTGCCTTCGGCGCGGCGGCGTCGCTAGCGAACGCGCTTCGCAGCGCGTCGATCAGCAGCGCGCCGGCGCCGCGCCAGCCCTGGTGATGCAGCCACTCCGACCAACCGGCCTCCAGCTCCTCGCCGCACGCAAGGCGGTCCGCCTCGGCGGAGCCCCACTCCCGCGACTGCTGTCCGATCCAGGTCGTCAGCTCCTGGGCGGCCTCGCGCGCCACCTCACGGGCGCTGGCGGCCCGGTCGAGCGCACACGGACGCAATCGCTCCGCCAGGCCAGCCGCGGCGTCGGAGCCCCCGCCCTGAGCCTTGGGCGACCACGAGAAGGAGATGCGGTGAGCGGGCATCGACGGGCGTCGGAGGGGGCGGAGCGGGCTCCCGCCCGGGCCCTGGGGGGCTCGGAAACGGCGGGCGAACGCGGATTATCCCCGGGCCGCCGGTCGCACACAACGAGGGCCCTACATTTC
>CAYGST010000347.1:0-5564 GCA_964352415.1 uncultured Planctomycetaceae bacterium
AGAGTAGGTCGGAGCAGAGTTCAAGGAATTCCGCTGGGACTTTTTGGACTGTCTGGCTTTGAAGCGACATATCAAAAAGTCTACTGGCCCATATAGAGCGGCGTACCGCCGCCAAAGCATCGACAAAGGTCGGCAGTGATTTTCGGTACCAAGCCGTTGCCATCAAAGGCAAAGATTCTTGGGCTTCTAACTGATTTGCCCAAAGCGTCACTAGAGAAAATAAGCCAAATAAAGCAGGCGTCGTACGTAAGATGGCGAATTTAGACCATTGCCGTTGAGTTTCTACCCCTAGATGAGCTCTCACCTGCTCAAAGGTGACCTCCACTTGCCATCGTTGACGAAACCAGAGCAGTATCTGAACAGGTTCTGCCTCAAGGTCGGTACAGAGAAATGCTTGGGGTTCAAGTCGCCCCTTGGGGTCACGTACCAACACCCAACGAATAGGAACAGCTGGTTTGCCCGTGTGATACCAAATTGCTGTCCCTGAACAGAGTTCTAGCGCTTGAGTACGATGCCCATACCACTGCTCAATCACCACCGATTGCCAAAGGGTTGAGGGGTCCTGCAAAACTGTTGCAAGCGTTGGTAAGCGCTGCCCTTTCAGCCGAGTACGTCCCATCTGGTGAGGTTCACGCGGTGGTGCGGGCTCGTAAAGCGCGGCATCTAACCGTAAGCGACTCACTAGATAAACTGGATTGGCCAATTGGCGGGCTGAAGCTAACAACTCTAAAACAGCAAAGCTACTGTCTCCGACGACCACGATGCGGTGGTGCGGTAGCCAACGCCGCACTTGCTTACACATCTGACGCGCCCAGTCAGTGAGCGTTTTATGACCTCGTCCCTGCTGCTGGTGATAGCGTTCTGAGGGAGCTAACACCGTTAGGAATGGCAATGCCCAAACGTTCTGAGCCCAAGGGATCTCCACCAGCAGCATCAAACTTAACCAACGCAGGCCACTGACTTTAACCAGCTGGCTCTTACTAGAACGTACCGGGTCTCGATAAATGCCCTTGGCGTGAATCCGTTTGCCTTTACGACGCTCAATCGTATCGTCGATGCCCATCACCAACACCCCTGAAGGGGAAAAGGTGCCCACCAAGTGAACCAGTAGCCGTTGAGAGACTTTCAGGCTCGACCATACGGCTCGACTCAGCACCCGATGATACTTGCCAAAGTGAGGGGTTTGAGAAAGACCCAAAACGCGCAAGATGCTGCTAACAGTGCGGGTGCCGGGACACAGGATTGCCCCTACAGCCAGAAGCTGGGCCTGGGGCCAAACACGATGGGAAAAGAGACTACTGAAGCAAGACAAGATTGCTGCAATGGGGACCGGTATCGTAAACACGGTTTTTGAGGGGAGAGGGTGAACGGGTGGCCTCTCAATCTAATTCTTCTACAAAGCTCCTCCTCTGCAAATGGATAAAGTCGAGCTTAGGACATGTCAGAATCACTGAATCTTCTGCTCATCGAAAACACTAACCACAACCAGTTTTAAATTCAGAGACTCAGGCATTCCTCGGCAGTATCAGGTACTTTTAAAGTTGTCCACACTATTGAATAAGAGATACTTTAAAATCAGACAGAAAGTTGACTTAAGAGGGCACTATGCAAAGGTTTGACCTAGACAAGATAGTTCAGGAAGTCATTCCAAAAGAGCCTCCCAACATAGTCAAAGAGCAACGTCAAAGAGCAACGTCAAAGAGGATACTAGATCTAATGGGCAATGACTTCGAAGCTTTAGTACAATAATCACAACCCAAATAGATTGTGCAAACTCATATTTCCAAGCCCTATAAAATTTCCGACTGGCACATCGACGAGGCATAGTCTTTCTGTTTTCAGGTAAAGAACGGCAATGCTAGGCAAAAGATAAGACAAGCAGATCTCATTGAAAAATATAGGCTAATTTGATATTGGCCAGTATTTTGTATCTTCACAAAAAGCAAACCCAAATACAAAGGAGAAAAAATGGCTGCTGCTAAAGTGAATTCAAAAATCAGGAAATTGCTGACAGACGCATATTCAAAAAAATTTGGCCGTTCACCAAGTCGTCTAATTAAGGCGCTTAACCAAAAATATGAACAGCGCTTATCTGAAATAAGAAACGACAAGGGCGGGAAAGACAGTAATTTGATATCAGACAAAACGATTCGGAACTTTTTTAGTGAAAGTCCCTCCGAAACGATGCAGGAAGCCAGCCTTAACTATTTGTGTGGTCTGTTGCTAGAACACACAAGCTATGAAGAGGCTTTGGAGCTGTACTCATCAATGGCAGAAGGTCTCGATCAAGAAAGCTGGGAGAACTATAAAGGCTACATAACGGAAATATATGGTCAGATCAAGGTTCTTGATATGCGAGAACCTGTACCTCTGAAAAGTTTATATATCGAGTCTCGATTGTCTGAAACGCTGAGGAGCGAACAGCAAGAGACGATGAAAACTATTCAAGAGGTGCTTGACTTATACAAACCCCTAGAAAGGTTTCAAAAGGATGAGCCATCTTTATCCGCTCATGAGGCAATCTACAAGTATTCAAAGCTGGTTATTTTAGGAAATGCTGGAGCTGGAAAGACAACTGCACTGAGATATTTGCTCAACAGCTACGTAGAGCAGTACATGCAAAACTCAATACTGCCAGTCTACGTTTCTCTAAATGATTTCAATGATGATGAGGAACATAAAGATCTGTTTGAATATATCGCGAATAGCTTAGATCAGTTTATTTCAAAGGAAAAGCTAGGTCGAATGGCCCTAGACGGAAAAGTTCTATTTTTGATAGATGGTTTAGATGAAGTGAGGCAGGAGCAGCTTAGGATTGCTCAGAATCAGATTTTGAAACTTGTCAAAAAATATCTGAACAGCCAATTTGTGATCGCCTGTCGCAGTGCAGCCCGAGATAGAACAGTTATCTTCAATAACTTCAAAACGATGGAACTCATGAATCTGAATCTAGAGCAGATTCGTGAATTTGTAGAGAACTGGTTTCGTGGAGTAGAAGCTAAGGACATCGCATTAGAACGCGTAGACAAAGTAGAAGAACAAAAAAATATTAGAAAAGAGCGTTGGCAGGAAGCCGTCAAGAAATTTATGTCCCAAATCGAGAATAATGTAGGAGCGCAGGAATTAGCTCAAACATCTTTGCTGCTAACCATGCTTTGCTATGTTTTCCAAGATAACTACAATCTACCCAGAAATAAACACGCTCTATACGGTGATGCGATTGATGCGCTATTTAGAAGATGGGATGCCACAAGACGAATCGAGAGAAACGAAGTTTATGGCGAAAAGCTCTCTAGAGACAGAAAAATCAATATGCTAGGCGGCATATCTTATCGAGCTTTGAAGAAAGAGAAAGGAAAATTATTATGGAAAAAAGCTGACATCAAGGAAGAAGTCTCTGACTACATTGTCAACATACCAGGCATTGAAATTGAAGAAGCTTTGGACGTCAATAGCGAAAGAGTTCTATATGAAATTGCTGCCAATAATGGCTTGTTATTGGAGGATGGTAGAGGAGTCTACCGCTTTACACACAGAACATTTCAGGAATACTTTGCAGCCAGGTTTATTTTAGAGAGCAATCAGCGACCAGAATACCTGAAAGAGGCGATTGACACTCATCTCTTAGATAGATCTTGGCGAGAGGTCTTTCCGATCATTGCTGGTCGCTTAGATAATGGAGACGAATTACTCAAGCGAATTTTTGTGCAGGCATATCAAATTATCGAAAATGATGTAGAGATTCAGGACATGCTGCGTTGGCTCGACAACCTTACAGCGTCTTGTGAGTTGCCCTACATCGGTTGGCGAGCCCTATGCCATGCCGTTGATCTTGAGACAAAGATGTATATCAAAAGCAAGACGATTTCTGATACTAAGAGCGCCCATCAAATCGCGAAACTAGTCAGGCAGTATAACAAAGATACAAGCAGGAGAAAGAAGCCCAGCTCTCGAATTCTCCTGACCTTATATTTAGTGATTGTCCAGGTTTTGGCCGATGACTATGCATTCAAGGGTCAGGAGAATTATGAGCCGATCAAAGGATATGTCGCCGAATTTTTTGTTGGAGACAAACAACTAAATCCGACCTTGGACAAAGCAATTCAGTTGGCTGAAGAACTAAAACTACTTACTCTGGCCAAAAAATTAAAAGGTCTACAGACAGCGATTCCCGCATCAGAAAACGATCAGGATACTTGGAAGGTCTGGGCAAAAGATCTGAATACCATCTCTCAAGAACAGCTCAAGGTAGGACAGGAAATTGAGCCGTCAGAGGAAGCTAAACTGAAGTTGCAGGACTATCAGTATGCTTGCAGTATCCTGATGGACTGTGTACAAGGTGATAGCTATGCTTCTAAAGCGGTACGAGAAGAAGTTGTGAACTCCTTACTCCTCCCTAAGGAGAAAACTCCTATGAGAAAGATGATGGAGTTTTAATCTCTGCACTCTTCTTGTCAAACGGCTGTTCAACATTGAGTCAAAAGTGTAAAGTCCTAGCTACCTTGTATTCACTCAAGAGAACCTATAAGTTTCATGTCGGGTACATAAAACTTATAGGTTCTTTTTATGCTGTCAATATCTTTCCTTAGGGCACCTCTATGAGGGTGCATGTCCACAAATTAAGTACGTAGACGGAGCTTTAAAAGTATTTTTGGCTAACCACAGACAAAAATGCCTGCTCATCCAGCGAAATGACAAATTTAGCCTATATGCTAAGAGGAATTTTGCCGAACCTTGCCGAACTTTGCCGAACTTTGCCGAAATTTATCCAATGCGTGTTGCCATCCTTTAGTGTGCCTAGTTAATATTTGAGGTGTCCTCCAAACATCTAGGAGAGAAAAATGGCTGTTACACATTTTTGTCGATACGCCACACAGGTGTATAGTCGCTTAGCAAGCGTCCTAGGTATTTATGCTCTTCCTTCGTCAGCAGGAGAAGAAGAGGAAGACAAATGGGACGAAGGGGGAATGGTAAAGGCATTCTCTTGGAAGTCTTGCTTGCAGAATGATAAGCAGGGTCTCGGGAGTGCACTGACCTGCTAAGGGGTGATATATGCTTTAAAGCCTTTCTCTGTAAGTATTTCAACGCTTTTGCCTTGAGGCGGCGTAAACCATCTTCCCATAAGGCTTCCGGGAATCAATCACCCCCTTGTGAGACAGTGCCCCAGACCTCATTCCAAGGATCCTGAAAAACGGGAGAGAAATTGATCTGGTAGCGTGCTTCAAACTGCTCTCGAAAAACCTCCGGCAAATTAAACAAGAAAATTGTTTCCACGTCTATTGGTAAATCTTTGACCGCAAACGACTCTTCAACTCTAGGCAACAACAGAAGTTGCGTCTCTGACTCCAGCAGATAACTCAACGAAATCATGCTTGCCGGGTTATAGCTAAACGCATCCGTCACAATCAGCGGGGCGTCTGCTTCATTAATCAACGCAGCCACCTGATGGTAGTTCGAACTCAACTGCTTATTCCACCAGGTATTCGCCTGGGAATAGACCCCACAAGAAAGCACCCCCAGCACAATCAGTAGCGAGAAAGCTAGGGTCGCAAACCGGCGTTTCC